>JBMYJV010000088.1:0-5178 GCA_049594755.1 Candidatus Poseidoniaceae archaeon | reverse complement strand
TTCTTGGTCTTAACAGCAAATGCGTTCTTTGGATTTTGGCAAGAAGGTCAAGCAGAACAAGCCATGGATGCTCTGAAGCAGATGAGTATCTCAAATTCTGTTACGCTCAGAGACGGTTTCGAATCCGAAATTCCTACTACTGAACTTGTACCAGGAGACATCGTAAAACTCGAGGAAGGAATCAATGTACCTGCTGATATTCGCTTGTTGGAGGCCTATCAATGCCGAGTTGATGAATCTGCACTGACTGGTGAATCAGAGCCTATCACAAAGCATCTCGAACCAATGGATGTCAACACGCTTCTTGCGGATCGAAGGAACATGATGTACATGGGCACGACGGTTGCAACTGGTCGTGCAGTTGGTGTCGTAGTCGAAACGGGAATGAGCACGCAACTCGGTCGGATTGCGAGTGATATATCAGAAGCCCAAACGCCAAAGACACCACTTGAACTGAAACTCGAGTCCTTGGGTCGATTCCTTGGTTTTATTGCGCTGGTTGTTGCGGTTCTCCTCGTATCCATCAAGTTGATTCTAGCTTATGGAGGCGACGTCCCTCTACGAGATGTTGCTATCAAGCAATTCATCACTGCCATCGCGATCTTTGTCGCTATTGTTCCAGAAGGATTACCGATTATTCTTGTCATCACGCTTTCGCTTGGTATGCGTAACATGGCACGACACAAGGCAATTGTTCGACGAATGAAAGCAGTAGAAACGCTCGGTTCGACAACCGTCATTTGTTCAGACAAAACCGGTACACTCACGAAGAACGAGATGACTGTTCGACAACTTCACACCGTTGACGGTTACTACGGCGTAACTGGAGATGGTTTCAATCCAAAAGGCGCACTCAGCGTGGCTGGTAATGAACTCGACGAAGAATCGATGTCAACGTTGCAATCCAACCCTGGGTTCCGATTGCTAGCAGCTTGTCTCTCCTTGTGCCACAACTCACAAATTAGCAAGCATGAAGGCCGTTGGACGGCGATAGGAGATCCAACAGATTCTGCCTGTGCTGTCCTCGGTTGGAAGCTGAATGGAGAGGTTCGCAAATTCTCCCAACGACACCCGCGTTTGCATGAATTCTTTTTCGATACGGAGCGAAAACGCATGTCGGTCATCCACGAATACGAGGGTGAACGATGGGTATTCGCGAAAGGAGCCGCAGGCGGATTTGTTCCGATCACAACTCATCGTTACTTGGATGGTGAACTTGTTGAAATCTCTGAAGATGACCTGAAGGAGGCCTCGAAAAGGAACAAAGAAATGGGTTCGCAATCGATGCGTGTCATCGCTTTGGCAGCAAAGAAACTTGCAGATGACGAAGATATGACGGATATTTCAGTTGTCGAAAATGGTATGATTTTCCTTGGTCTTGTTGGCATTATGGACCCACCACGCCCAGAGGTGAAAGAAGCAATCCGAATATGCCAAGATGCTGGAATTAAGGTCAAGATGATAACTGGCGACCATCACATGACCGCCTCAGCTATCGGACAAGAGTTGTCAATCCAGGGTGCTGAAGCCGATCCAGTCAGCGGGGCCGATTTACGCAGTATGTCCGAGGATGAACTCTCAGATTCTGTCGAAAAAGCAATCTTTTCACGAGTTACCCCCGATCAGAAGATGCGCATTGTTTCTTCATTGCAGGAACAAGGCGAAATTGTCGCCATGACAGGCGATGGTGTGAACGATGCCCCTGCGTTATCTGGGGCCAACATCGGTATCGCTATGGGAATCGCAGGTACAGATGTCGCTAAAGATGCAGCAGATATGGTCCTTCAGGACGACAATTTCGCCAACATTGTTCATGCAGTTGAGGAAGGCCGAAAAATCTACCAAAACATCCGAAACTTCGTACGCTATCAAGTTTCAACCAACGTTGCTGCTGTGGCACTCATCGTCATATCGACGTTCATCTTTGGTTGGGAACTTCCACTCACAGCGACACAAATCCTTGTCATCAACATTCTCATGGACGGGCCACCAGCTGTCGCTCTTGGTGTCGAAAAGCGGCATGGCAAGGTCATGGAACGCCCACCGCGTCCAGTTGACGAAGGATTACCGAATGGTCGAGATATTGCGTTGATTTTCTATCTGGGCGCTGTTATGGTAATCGGTACGCTGATTGTCTTCTTCCTCGCGGGTGGTGGCGTCTATGGAAACGATTGTTCGCTTGCACCGTTCGCATCAGAGGCCGATGCAGGGTTTAGCGTCGATGATTGTTTAGCAGGGGATGAAGCAGCTCTGAGTGCATGGTCTTCGTATGCAGACACGACATTCGCTGATGCGCAAACAATGACGTTTGCAGTATTCATTGTTTTCCAGTTGTTCAATGTACTCAATTGTCGATCAGAAAAAGATAGCCTCTTTACGTTGGGTCTCTTTTCGAACAAAGCAATCAACTATGCCATTCTTGCATCTGGCTTCTTGTTGTTCCTCTTTGTACACTTTGCAACTTTCCAGCTTCCATTGATTGGTATTGAGTTTGGAAACCTACTCAGCACAACTCCTTTGGAGACTGTCGACTGGATGGTGTTAATCGCTGTCGCATCAACGGTTTTCCTTGTGGAAGAGTTCCGTAAGTTGATGATGAATTCAGGTTTCTTCAGTGTTCGACGTTAGTTGTGGAGCCATCCACATCTTCTTGAAGAATGAATTTGAGGCCTTAGTATGACAGGATGGGTTTCAACGGCCGCATTAGCGGACAGAGACCCACAATGGAAGTTGAATCTCAAACAGGCCCTTGTGCAAGAACGTTGGAGTCCATCTTTGCAAACCATCGTCGATAAGATACTGGACGATCTTTCGCTCACCACAGAGGATGGCGTGCTTTTGTTCTCTGAACCCAATTTGTTTGAACTCGGGCGATTGGCGAACTTACACAAAGAGGCCATGTATGGTCGCAAGGCTTACTTCAATTCGAATGTCCATGTCAACCAAACCAACATTTGTGTACTCGCATGCAGATTCTGTGCTTTTCGACGAGGGCCAAAGGCCGATGACGCTTATGCTCTATCGGTTGACAATTATCTTGAAGAATTGTCGAGATTCTCTCCGTATGTCAACGAGGTTCACTCGGTAGGGGGATTGCATCCTGAGTGGACAGTTGAACACTATGCTGAATTGTTTCGAAGAATACGCACTGAACATCCACACATCTCGATTAAAGCACTTACTGCAGTCGAAATAAAACATCTTGCCCAACTCTCGAATCTTTCCATTAAGGAGACACTGTTGCAACTGCAAAGCGCAGGATTAACATCACTGCCAGGAGGTGGTGCAGAAATCCTTGATGATGGTGTTCGAGCCATTATTTGCAATGGAAAGGAATCAAGCCAAGAATATCTTGACATCCACCGGGCAGCTCACGAGATCGGATTGCCAAGCAACTGTACGATGCTCTTTGGAACCATCGAGACTACCACTCAACGAATCGAACATATCCTGAAATTACGTGATCTCGCATCCGATACAGGTGGATTCCAATGCTTCGTTCCATATCCGTTCCTTCCGGATTCAACACGGTTACCAATGGCGCAGTTATCTACTGGCCAAGAAATACTACGCGTCATCGC
The DNA here is from genome assembly GCA_049594755.1 of Candidatus Poseidoniaceae archaeon. Lineage (GTDB taxonomy): Archaea > Thermoplasmatota > Poseidoniia > Poseidoniales > Poseidoniaceae > MGIIa-L2. Next base: position 1,597 of record JBMYJV010000088.1, on the reverse strand, counting down.
AGTTTCAAGGATTCTGCTCGATAGTATCCCTCACATCAAGGCGTATCGAATGAACATCGGTGATGAGCTTGCTGAACTCGCCCTACAATTTGGTGCTGATGATATTGATGGAACGGTTCAACAAGAGTCGATTATGCATTTGGCAGGTTCTACCACACCGCTGACGCACGATCTACAACAATTGTCGAAATTGATCAACGATGCAGGCTGTGTACCGGTCAAGCGGGATACCACCTACACAGAATTCGAAGAGTACGTGCCCCCAACCCCGGCTAAAAGACTCCCAATGGCATGAGGCGATGTGATGATGCAACAAAAGCCGAGATGGATGAGCACCATAGGTCGTGTGGCGTTCATGAATTGCGACCCATTGTTTGTTGGATTGGATGAATCGTTCCACGTCCTACCTGCCCCCCCTTCATGGTTAACTGGCCACCTTCTGCGTCGTGATTGTGTGTTGGCTCCGATTCCAGCTGCAGACTTCGCAAAACATCATGACGAATTGGCACTCGTTCCAGAGATAGGAATCTGCTCAAAAGGAGAGGTCGGTAGTGTCCTTGTCTTCGGCCATCGCCCTCTCGAGGAAATGAGGGACATTGCCTTGCCGACAGATTCGTCCTCTTCTGTCGCCCTTCTCAAATTCCTGCTCAAAGAACGCGGTCTTGATCCCAGACCAGTAGAAATGGGGCCAGACCTCGATACGATGTTGGAACGATGCGATGGAGCATTGCTGATTGGCGATCGTGCTCTCGATCGTGCCAAATCCAATCCTGAACTTGTCCGTCTCGATTTGGGCCAGGCATGGTTGGACTTGACAGGACAGCCGATGGTTTTCGGTGTATTTGCTGCTCGAAAAGACACACCAGTTGAAGTCGTTCAAGCTGCGCATCAGGCATTACTCGAACGGCTTGAAGCTTTCGAGAATGACCCATTGACCCGAGAAAAGGTCCTTCTCCATGCTCACCTTCATTCCGATATGTCGCTCGAACGATTGAACCGATACTTTGGTGAAGTGTTCAACCGACTTGACGCAGAACATGTCGACGGTCTTCAAGAATATCTCATGCGTTGTTGCTCGTTGGATGAAACCGTTTCATTCCTCTGGTGAGTCGGATACAAATCGCTTCAATGTTTCATCCATCTCTTCGTCCGTAGATGCATCACGTTTAACCGCTCTGCGCTTCCTTGGTTTTGCATCAATGGGTTGCGTATCACTGAGTTTTCTCCGCTTGGTTGTCACAGTATCATGATCGGAACGACGAGCTCTTCGCTTTCGGACTACCTCATTCGAAGATTGTTGAAGCAGTTCCTTTGCTTGAGTTGCTTCCTTTGATTGTACAGGGACACGTTTCGATGTTTTTTCAGCAGACCTTTTTCGCGGAGGTGTTCGCCTTTCGGGTTTGGAAACAGTTTCTTCTTCGAATTCATCCTCAAATGTATCTTCCTCAGAGTATACCTTGCCATCTTCGTCGTCGAAATGATCATCATCCTCATCATCAAGAACAATATCGTAACCTGATTGTGACATTCGATCATAGAGTCGTTGAGCAACAAAGCCGATGAGTAAAATGCCAAAGAGGACCACTGCAATCACGAT
>JBMYJV010000087.1:0-5244 GCA_049594755.1 Candidatus Poseidoniaceae archaeon | reverse complement strand
CTCTCTCAGTCGCTCCAGAACCCCATGCGCGAGTGAGTGGAGAGGCTCCAGCGTGATCTTTCATTGTCAACGAACCGGACCCACCAGCACCCGAAGCAATCTCAACATCGAGATACCATACCAATGTGTCCCAATCGCCTTCAGAAGGATGGCCTGAGTCAAAGAAGGAGTCGTAGATTTCCTGATCGTTTTCCTCGTACATTCGATCGATGAGGTCACGAGCTCGATAGAAGAAAACATCACCTTCGTAGGTGGAACGTGCGATGTTCAAATCCATTCGAAGCTGGATGGTACCATCACCGTCTCTCCAGACAAGGCGTTCAAGGAATCCTTTGCTGCCGCTGAAGGTATAGGACAACGCATGACCTTCTGACGATTCTGCTTCGACACGCGCGTTCCCATTGTTGAGCGACTCAGTCGTAGCATCCCATTGTTGGCCTAGAAGCGTGAAGGACCATGAATCGCCAACGGTCCATGGGAACGAGAACACTTCCTGTGGTTCTCCGTTTTCATAGACAGCGAGGGCATCGATGGTCATTCGACCTAAGAACGGATTGTGGTTAATGACTGCATGTCGCTGCGCTTCACGCTCGGAGGAGATACCAAGGACGTATTCATCTGAACCATTGTCGATCTCAGCAACAACAAGACGTGCGCTATCTTCACCAAATTGAGGCGTAATGAACGTGTAAAGCCAGTTCTGACCAACATTCCATTCAGGAAGTTGCTTCTCCTCTTCAGTCATACTGTTGTTTGCTGTAGAAGAAGAGTCGTTGCTGGTGCAACCTGCAAGGCTCATGCAAAGCAACAAGGCAACCAAAAACAGGCTACGATGCAATGCTTGCATGTGGGGGCGTATCGACCCCTCTTCAAGAGGCTAACGCTTGAACGCAAGTCTCAGAGGAGTCCGTTGTCGGTGAGCTTACCGGTACCGGCAAGAACAACAGCAACAATGGACATCAACTTGATGAGAATGTTCAGCGATGGACCAGAGGTGTCCTTGAACGGATCACCAATTGTGTCACCGATAACGGCAGCATCGTGAGCGTCGTCACCCTTCTTTGCACCTGGAATGTGATCTTGTTCAATCGCTTTCTTTGCGTTGTCCCAAGCACCACCAGCGTTGGCCATGAAGAGGGCCATCAGTACACCTGTCACGAGAGAACCTGCGAGCATTCCACCGAGCGCAGCGGTACCTAGTCCGAATCCGATAATGACTGGAGCAACGACTGCAACGACACCAGGTCCGACCATCTCACGAAGAGCAGCCTTGGTTGAAATGTCCACACAGGTTTGGGAATCCGGCTTGACGCCTTCCTTTCCTTCGAGGAGTCCAGGAATTTCCTTGAATTGTCGTCGAATCTCAACAACCATGTCACCTGCAGCCTTTCCAACTGAAGTCATGGTCATTGCAGCGACGACGAATGGTAGTCCGCCACCAATGAGAAGACCAATGACGACCATTGGCTCGGTCAAATCGAGGTTGACGCCGCCAACGGAGGTAGTGTAAGCGGCGAAGAGAGCAAGAGCGGTCAATGCAGCCGATCCAATAGCGAAGCCCTTGCCGACTGCAGCGGTGGTGTTTCCGATCGAGTCGAGTTCATCAGTGATAGCTCGAACGTCGTCACCAAGTCCGCTCATCTCTGCGATACCGCCTGCGTTGTCGGCTACTGGTCCGTAAGCATCGACAGTCATCGTGACACCGACAGTGGCAAGCATACCCATAGCAGCCATGGCAATGCAGTAGAGACCGTAGGTTTCCCCACCGAATTCATTGGCGCCAAGAATACCGAGTGCGATGAGAACGACTGGAATGAATGTTGACATCATTCCGACGGAAAGACCTGCGATTGCGTTGGTTGCAGGACCAGTCTTGGACATTTCACCGATGTGAGGAATGGCACGTGTCTTGATTCCAAAGACAGGTTCGATACCTGTGTAGTATTCTGTAACCAGACCAATCAAGATTCCGACGACACTACCCAAGACGACAGAATGCATGATTCCGTATTCGACAGCAATCAGGCCTTGTTGGATAGCGAGATAACCACCTGCCCAGAAGAGGATGGCTGCAATGAAGGTTGTATTTCGTAGAGCTGCTGCTGGGTCGCTTCCGTTCTTGAGGAACGTCATCGAGAAGACACCAATGATGGAAGCAGCGTATCCGATGAATCCGAGAAGAATCGGCATCAAAACATAGTCAACGCCCATAGGCTCTGTTTTGTCGCTTGCAATGATCATTGCAGCAATGATTGAACCTACGAAGGATTCGAAGATGTCAGCACCCATTCCAGCAACGTCACCGACGTTGTCACCGACGTTGTCAGCGATAACACCAGGGTTACGAGGGTCGTCTTCAGGAATACCTGCCTCGACTTTTCCGACGAGATCGGCTCCAACGTCTGCCGCCTTGGTGTAAATTCCACCACCAACACGGGCAAACAGTGCAATGGACGAAGCACCCATACCGAATCCAGCTGCTGCTGAGAGTGTGTTACCATCCTCTGCACCAAGCCAATAAGCGATGAGTGAGATACCAAGCAGGCCGAGACCGCCAACGGACAGCCCCATGACGGCGCCACCGTTGTAGGAGACCGCTAGTGCGCCTGCTTGTCCATCGTTCTTTGCGGCCATGGCTGTTCGGCCGTTTGCCGAGGTTGCGGAACGCATTCCAGAGAATCCGGCAAGAACTGAAGCGATTGCACCAGCAAAGAATGCGATAGCAGTATCAACGTCATTGAGGTAAGCGAGAACAGCACCAACAACGACAACGAAGATTGACAGAATACGGTATTCGGCAAAGAGGAAGGCCATTGCACCCTTCTGAATTTCGTCTGTGATATCTGCGACAACTTCGTTGTCGATGTTGACCTTTGTTACCTGATTGTAAAGGTAAAATGCGATCAAAAGTCCTACGGCACCTGCGCCTGCTGCGATTAAGGGTATATTTTCCATCATAATGTACACCTGTGCTTCGCCCGACCTTGGAACCCCTCATAAGAGATTCCCTGCAAATACAGGCCCGAAAGGCTAGTTTTTGCCCTCAGTTCCTATCGCCGAGGACCTCCACATCCAATCGTTGAAAGAGGTGGAGTCCCTCGGGGTATCATGAGCATCAGTGCTGAAGAGATCCTGGCCGAAATTGGTCCGGTTCAGGAAATTCTTGATGCACACGATGGCGTCGTTACCGTCCTCGACACGAGTGATGGAAACATCATGCTGTCACTCGATGGCGGTTGCAATGGTTGTTCGTCAACACCCATGACAGCAATGCAGATTTACTATTCGCTGAAGAAACTCGAAGCCGTCAACGACGTGATTTTTGTTAATGGCGAATTGCCCGAGTACATGCGCACGTTCATCAACCAAAAAATGGAGAAAGAGGCTTCAGAATCTTCTGATGATGGTCCTGGAGAAATCGTTTGATCACTCCTCTTCAACGGCCCTGCCAATGCTGTGTGGATTCGCTCCGAACGAAACGTTCTCGCCCTTGATGTTCATACGCGCTGCAATCGCCAAGACAATGCAGACAATGGAAAGTGGTCGTGGAAGATAATTCGAACCCCAAAGAGATCCTCCAGCCAACGAGAGCCACCACAAGGAGGCTGCGGCAAGGAGGAGCGTTGTGAAGATGATGTTCTGAACGAGAAGTTCTGCTTTTTCAGAACGTGAAAAGGTGGCAACAAACATGAACAATACTGCTGAAATTCCACAGAATGTTTGGACGAGGAGAGAAATGAACTCTACTTCGACCATGTGACAACCAAACCGTCGAGGTTTTTGAAACAACCACTTGCCATCCTTTTTGAGTTGTGAGCAATTGACAAGATTATGGCAGGCAGTGCGTTCAAACTCCCGAAGGCTCGTACGAGTGGTGCTCCGTATTTTTCTCGCAACCAAGTAGCCGCAGTTCTCCATCAAGTTGCGGTCTTGCTCGAACTGCAAGGGGCGAATGTCTTCCGAGTCCGTTCGTATCAAAATGGAAGTCGAATGATTGGAACGATAACAGAAGACTTGCATGAGTTGGTCGTTACTGGACGCTTGTTTGAAATGAAAGGGATCGGAAAGGGGCTTGGTTCTGCCCTTTCTCAAGCGATTTTAGAAGGCGTTTGGCCCGAAGATTGGGTTCGTTTGCATGAAGATACACCGCAAGGGATGATCGAAATGCTCGGAATACCGGGACTCGGTCCAAAGCGGATCAAATTGATGCATGAAGAATTAGGAGTCGATTCCATTGCTGCACTCAAGGAAGCTGCAGAGCAAGGCCGCATTGCACCAATGAAGGGGTTCGGAAAGAAATCAGAACAACGCATGCTTGATGGAATTGAACTTCTTTCACGTTTCCGCGCACGGCGACGTTTGGATATCGGATTAAAATACGGCACTGCATTTGAACAGAGAATCAAAGCACTGCCTGGCGTTGAGCGTGTCCAACTGGCTGGAAGTGCACGTCGTCGAAAAGAAACCATTGGCGATTTGGATATTGTTGTGGGTGTTAAGCCAGAAAACCATGAAGATGTTGCCAACGCCATCCTCGCATTGCAAGGTATTGCGGATGTCAAGGGAGCAGGGGATTCAAAGATCAGCCTCATTCTTGAGGCAAGTATCTTCGAAGATGGATTTTCTGTTGGTCATATCGATGCCAACGTTATGGAAGCGATTGGCGGTGATGATTACGAACAATTGGAGAGCGCTGGGACCATCGATGCTCAAGTTCGATTGGTACCACCAGAAATGTTTGCCTTCACATTAGCATACTTCACTGGTAGCAAAGAGCACAACATTGCCATGCGTCAACGAGCCATTGACCGTGGTCTCCGTCTGAATGAATTCGGGCTTATTCCCGAGGAGAAGGCGGGTGAACTCAAAGGGATTGAAGCTGCACAGTATTCACTCACCGCCATGACAGAACAAGAGATTTATTCCCACCTCGACTTGCAATGGGTTCCTCCTGAATTGCGCGAAGATACGGGCGAGATTCAATCTGGGAGTGAACAGAATCTTCCACAATTGTTGGAACTTGATACCATCCAAGGCGCTCTTCACAATCACACCGTCGTTTCAGACGGTGAGGCGACGCTCGAACAAATGGCAGATGCAGCACAGGCACTCGGTTGGACATGGCTTGGAATCGCTGATCACTCTCCAACGCTGAAGGTAGCCAATGGAGCTCCTGCAGATCGATTGTTGGAACAAGGGCAAAAAATCCGAAAATACAACCAAAACTGGCAGGATGAAGGGGTA
>JBMYJV010000086.1:0-5261 GCA_049594755.1 Candidatus Poseidoniaceae archaeon | reverse complement strand
CTACCTCGCTGAACGTTGGGCTACCAACAATCACATCGAGTTCATCATGTTCAATGAATTCTGGGATAATCCTCGTCCAGGGCTGGAGGATTCAGGTAGAGGTGAGGCTCCATTGGAATTAACAGAAAAACTCCTCGAAGCAGCCACGCACGTTCTTGCATTCCTTGGTGAAGGCAGCAAGTGGACGAAGGTTGTCGCAGATGAGGCACATCAACGTGGAATTCCAACCTATGTTCATCACTTGGATGAGTCCGAATGAGAGTGTTTGATGAAGCGAGCAGGTATCCCGGCCCATACTTCCCCATCAGGAATAACCTTCCGCTTCGGAAGGACTGCACGACTACCGAGGACGCAATTTTCACCAATTCGAGAGCCAGGTCCAACCATGGTTGCTCCACCCACGGTGGAATTCTTTCCAACAATCACTTTCTCCAAGACGATGTTACCTTTCTCGACAAGATGGCCGTTGATGGTTGCACCGCCTCCGACGACCACATTGTCTCCGAGCTCGACCAGTGAAGGGTCGTTAATTGTCGACGTATTGATGTTAACATTCTTTCCGATCTTGCAACCAGCGAGACGATAGTATGCGTTCGCAAAAAAGGACGGAACAATGTGATTGAGGAACGGTTGTGTCGAACGGTGGAGTTGGCCACAAACGGCCCAGCGAATCGTTGTCATCGATGCGAGCGGAGCAACAATGCGCTCATTGAAGCGTAACCGTATGAGGAACTGCAAGGTTCCTGACAACAACAAAAGGAACATTCCCCAGGTCAAGAAGGCAATCGAAGCAGAGAATCCAATCAGAAGCAAGTCTGGCCAACTCTTGTCTCCAGGGCCATACGCAGTGATCCAGTCAAATACGTAGATTGCAGGAGCAATCGGTAAGCCCCATACAATTCCCATGAGGAGAATCATAGCAACAGAAAGCACGGCTTGTATCTGTGTAAAGCCACGCATGGCACCCACCCATCAAGCATCGTTCTTTGCCGCTGCTTCTGCACGTGCGTCCTCTTCTTCGGCAACGCGGATGCCTTCTTCGAGGTCAACGCGGCTCGTCAGATATGTACCAGCAAGTATGACGATTGTGATGGACAAAATTGCCACACGACTATCAAATGTCGAACTGGCAATGGCGTACAGGGCCGTTCCAATCATAGCAGCAGATTTGCCGAGGAATCCGAAGAATCCATAGAATTCAGACGCTCGGGATTTCGGTGTAAGCATCGAAAACATGGAACGAGCCTGGGCACCTGCAGAGCCCATGGCGCAACCAACAAACATTCCGAGAATAATCCATTGTAACGAAACACCAAGGTTGAGAGGCTTCCAGACATTGTCTCTCATGGTCTCAGCCCAACCGTCGACAAGGCCACCTTGATCGAGAATTGTTGGATGACGGTCCCCGATTTCATCAGCTCCTGCAATTGTTTCATTTCCACCCAAAATAATGATTGAAAATCTGTGATCGCTTGTATTACCAAAGGCATCGACAAGAGCAATAGCATCCGATTCCGAAATTGATTTGACATCTTTTTCGACAACCTTCGCTTGATCTGCTAAGAAAGATGCACCGAATACACCCACGGCGACAAGTAAGAACGCTGCAAAGAATCCCATTAATCCCATCTCCTTATCTTGGATGAATTTGATCCCTAAACCGAGTATTCCAACCATCGCCAAAATAAACAAACAGACCAAAAGACCCTTTCCAAGGTTGGTCTCATCAGCCTCCTCAACAGAGTAATCTGTTTCAGGGAAGTAAAGTTGGAAATTATCCCTAAAGGCTGCATCACCTTCTGAGTCCTCTGCAATCCAGCCTTCGTATCCTCTGTCGTAGAGTGTTGTCATTTCGTACATGCCAGTCTGATTATTCCACTCAAATTGAAAGTCATAACGTTCGGCATCATCTTCACCTTCAAGTTCGAGTGGAGCAAAGCCAGCAGCGGTCACTGAGACAGCACAGTAGATTAACAAAGCAACCATCAAAGCAAATTTCGTGCCTTTCTTGGCTGCAAGTTTACCAAAGACAAACGTCATTGGGACTGCAACGATGTTCACGGTTAGCAGCAACATGATGTTCATGCTAGGATTGATTCTTAGAACCGATTCGCCGAATGCGCTTGCCATACTTGCAATGGTGTTCACTCCGTCGTAGAACAACAAATAAGCAACAAGGAAGAAAGCGAGAACTTTGAATTTACGAATCTCTTTTGCGGTTTGAAATACTTGGCCATAAGCGATTTTCGTAGCACTCATCACACGGGCAAAGTTGTTGTTGCCTAATCCATGCCAGTCCATTTCTGTTGGAATGTCTGGTTCAGGAGTCCATTTGAAGATTAAAGCACCAAAGCCCCACCACCACAAAGCTGAGGTTGCAAAAATAACAGCCAACTTGAAGTCAGTATCCAAATCGAACGGTCCAAGCAAGATAATCAAGTGGAAAACCAACAGCAATGAACCACCAGCGAATCCATAGATGTAACCCCATGTGGACAACTTATCTTGTTCTTCTCTTGAACCCAAGTAAGGCATGAAGGAGTAGTAAATGACGTTCCCTCCGGTAAATCCAATTGTACCGATTGTAAACATGATGGCGAGAATGATGTAACCGTCTGAGCCAAAATACGGGGCAGCTCCCATCAGAGCACAAAAGACGATACCAGCTGCTGTATACCACTTGAGCAACTTTTTCTTGATCGGCATTTTGTCCGCTATAACACCAAGAGCAGGCGCAGTTGCAACAACAAAGATCATTGAAAATGTCAAGATGGTTGCATAAAATGAATCACCAGATTGCGTACCCGTAGCCTTGTTGTACAAATTTGCCATCAGAGCAGGAGCGATGACTGTCATGACTGTAAGTGCATAGGCCTGATTCGCCCAGTCAAAGAAATACCATCCCTTGATGGCTTTTTGATCATCATCGCTCATCGATGACATGATGTCCTTTGCCGTTTTTATATCGTCTGCAGTTGCCATCTCACTCATGGTATCCCTGAATACATCATGTCCGACTTGGTTTATGAAAACAGCACCTGCATGGATGCTATGCAGAACCGTTTGAATCGGTTTAACAAATGTTCAAACCTTGATGCACTTAGGAAGAAAACATGGGCAAAAGATATCCAAATGTCCTGGTGACGGGATGTACAGGATTCCTTGGACGACATGTGACACAGGAATTCCTGACTCGTAGATACAATGTGCGCGGTACAACTCGCTCTCCAGAAGAGCATCACAAGTTGATTCGTAGTGATTTTGAACACAATGATGCACTCGAATTGTGTACAGTCGATCTGATTGCCGACACGGGCTGGGACAAAGCCATGGAAGGCATTGATGCGGTCGTCCATACCGCCTCGCCATTTTCTGCTTACGAACCCAAAGACGAGATGGAATTGATCGGACCTGCTCGAGAGGGAACCTTGCGAGTTCTCAATGCGGCGTACGAATCTGGAATTCGTAAGTTTGTGATTACTTCATCAACTGCAGCCATATCAGGGGCAACTCCATCAACCAAAAATCACACCTATACAGAACAAGATTGGACCGATTTGGAGAAGGATATTTCTGCCTATACGAAGAGCAAAACACTTGCTGAACAAGCAGCAAGATCGTTTGCATCTTTGCGTGAAGATGTTGAACTAACAACGGTCAATCCCAACGTGATCTTCGGACCACTGCACAGTGGAACGTCTGGAACTTCGTTGCGCATCATTGAATCCATCGTTCAGAGTTCGTACCCCGGATTCCCAAAAATCAGTTTTGCACCTGTCGACGTACGTGACGTTGCATGGATGCATGCTGAAGCATTGGAGCGAAGTGAACTCAATGGAGAGCGACTCATGATGGCCACTTCGCCAATAACAATGCCAAACATCGCTCGTCATCTGAAATCGAATGGCTACAAGGTGAGGACCATGGCATTACCCAACACCATTGTCAAACTCATGGCCATGTTCATCAAAGAAGCACGATTGGTCACTCGTGGACTCGGCACAACCAATCACTACGATTGCAGCAACACCATCGAAAAGACAGGATGGGTCTCAAAAAGCCACGAAGAGATGATTGTATCCGCAGCGAAGTCGCTCGGATTTCAATGATCTCGAATGATGATGTAGCGGCCTAATGCCTCTTGCCACATGATCTTTTGACCAGCGTCGATGTTCATCTCGCTTTCAGAATCTGGCATTGGTAGGATCATCATCGAGTAATCTCGGTCGTTCATAGCGTGAACTTCGTTGCCTTCGATGTGCGTTACAGTCGCAGTTCCCTTCTCAATCATTGGAACGCTGATCGAATCGGTTACTGTTCCTACGTGCGAGATTTTCTTGCCGGTAAAGATGCTCTCAAGGGAAAGACGAGCCTTTGCAGAGCCGTGCTTTCCAGGCTTGGATTTCGAGATGCTCAAAATCTTGTAGGCTTCATCATCAACAACACAAAATCGTCCAACTTTGAGGGTTCGGATTTCAACACGGTCGGTTCCTGGCATGAACCTACGCCGTGGTGGTGGCTTATGACAGTTCGGATGGCTACGCTCGAATGTTACAGTTCTCTGACATCGAATCGTTGTCCCGATTGTTCCATTGAATGGGCAGTAATCAGCGTGTGGAGTTTCGCTGCGACATCGTCAGGACGTGTTAGGTCGCCATCTCGATGGTAACCAATGAACGAATCAACCAGTGGGAAGTCTTTGGAACTTGAAGATCGAATCTCGAGTTGCATGTCGGTGTTGACGATACCTGGTGCAATGGCGATGGATGTAATTCCATCTTTCGCTCCTTCCTCCGCCAAGCATCGTGACCACATGTCCAGACCTGCTTTCGAAATGCAATACGCCGACCAAGAATGGAGTGGGCGTAACGCAGCACCACTTGAAATCGTTGTGACACGACAATGATTGGAAGCTTTCATCTTTGAGTAGAGACCTCTTGTCAGCCTCTGAACGCCTGTAACATTGACGTAGATGTTGCGCTCCCAGATCCCATCATCGGCATCGAACATCGATTGAATGGGTGTAATCGTACCAGCATTGTGGACAATACCATCGATAGCATCCAGTTCCGTTAGAGATTCAATCGCAAGATCGATGGATTCGGGTTGTGAAAGATCACATTCAATCGAAAACGAGGATGGAGAATCGGATTGAATCTCCATGCAAGCAGAATCAAGCTCATCGGATGCTCGAGCAAGAAGAATCACCTGATATCCATCGGTTGCGAGTGAACGAGCGATTGCACGGCCAATACCCTTTG
>JBMYJV010000085.1:0-5285 GCA_049594755.1 Candidatus Poseidoniaceae archaeon | reverse complement strand
TTGAAGTTGACCGTTTCTCCAGCAGGTGTGTTTGGACAGACATCGAGGTTGTTGGAAATACCATCGCCATCGTCATCGAGTTGGCTATCGGAACATCCTGTCGAATCAACTGTTTGTCCAAACGGTGTGTTCGGGCAGAGGTCAGGATTGTTACCATTGGCGTTGTCACCGTAACCGTCACCGTCAATGTCGCTCCATTGGGTGTTGTCGTTCGGGAATCTGTCAGCGTCCTTTCCGCCTTGGTTGTCACCATAACCGTCTCCATCTGCATCCGACCATTGTGTGCCTTCTGCTGGGAATGCATCAGGATTGTTCCCTGCTTGGTTGTCACCGTAGCCATCGTTGTCTTGGTCGGACCATTGTGTGCCATCGGTTGGGAATCGATCGCCGTTGTTTCCGTTACGGTTGTCACCATATCCATCTCCATCGGAATCTGCCCATTGCGTCGCATCAGCAGGGAAAGCGTCTGGGTTGGTACCGCTTTGATTGTCGCCGTATCCATCACCGTCTTGGTCAGACCATTGTGTCGCATCGTTCGGGAACGCATCACCATTGGTTCCGGTTGGATTGTCGCCGTAACCGTCTCCATCGGAGTCAAACCACTGAGAACTATCGTTGGTCCAAAGGTCTGCGTTGTTACCGGCTGGGTTGTCACCGTAACCATCTCCATCCATGTCGTTCCATTGGGTGGAATCGGTTGGGAAGGCATCTGGATACGTTCCGTTTGGATTATCGCCGTAGCCATCACCATCTTGATCGGACCATTGTGTGGAATCCGATGGGAATGCATCGGAGTTGTTTCCTGTAGGGTTGTCTCCGTATCCATCACCATCTTGGTCGGTCCATTGCGAGGAATCGTTGTCGAATTGGTCAACATCATCGTTCACACCGTCTCCATCGGTATCACGCTGGTTTGGAGCGCATCCATATTGATCGACCAAGGCACCAGCAGGACTGGATGGGCACTGATCGAGTTCGTTGGCAACACCGTCGAAGTCCGAATCGAAGGTGAGTGTGAAACAGGACAAATCGCCAATGCGTTGTGTTCCATCTGCTTCATACAATTCTGCGAGAGCACAATAAGTACCTGAAATGGTCGGTGTTGTGTAATTCCAAGTTCCGAAACTCATGCCCTGATAGGTAGCGGTCACGGTGGTCAGTGGTGATTGGGCAACAGTTGCGTTTCCTGAGTCGAGAATCTTGATTCGATACTTGTAGGTGTCACCCACAACAAGGTCGAGGCCTCGTGTGGTTACATCGTTGGTCGTTGAATTGACGCTTGAGGAAACACTGCTGATGACGATGGATGGGAGCTGTGGGATGAAGTAGTCGTCACCAAACGCACTGAAGTTCTCGTTGTTTTCGAGATTAATGACCGTACCGTTAAGACTGAGGACGGCAATAAAACCATGGAAGTTCGAGGTTGTTGGTCCTGCCCATGTAATGTTGTAATCGCGTGTTTCGGATTGAGCGGTGAATGTGTAAACGTCTTGATCAATGATCGAGGCATTGAGGCCAGCATAGATGCTGTTGTTGTTGGCGAGGTATGCTGTAATGAAGAGCGATTCATCATAGACCATCCACTGAAGATCATAATCGGTTCCAATGCTGAGATTCGTGAGATTGATCTCTCCTGTCGTCGACGAAGTTGCCTGAATCTCCAACATATCGATGTCGAGTTCATCGAATCCTGTGGCAATGAGATTACCGTTTGCATCAAAGAGGAGCGTGAGCACCTCGAGGGTTGATTGGTTGTTTTCAAGCGTGTAGTTGACGCCGAATGAATAGGTCGAAGAATTCGACGAGTTGAACGTCCCATTTCCAAGGCTGTAGGAAACGGATGTGTTTGCAATCATCGATTGGGTGAGGACCGTCGTGTAGTTGTAGGTCGTGTTCGATTGCAATCCAGCAAAGGATACGGTTGCATTTGTATCGTTGGCAATGTTCACATAAGCCAATTCCAGGCTTTGGCCGCCTCCAGGATTGTCGGTCTCGATCGTTATATTGTACGTAATTGGGTTGGATGTTCCTCCAAAGCCAAGGTAAGGGAAGACGCTGACGTATGATGTGACGTTTTGTGTTGCTGTGAAGGACAACAACTCGTTGTCTGATACGGATGTTCCAGCTGCTAGGAAACTACCGTTGACATCATCCCATTCGACATCCACATCTTGAATGGCATGTGAAAAGGTGACGTTCACATAGTACGTTACACCTGTTACCAACTGAACTTCAAAGAAATCTAGATCGGTTGATGCATGAAGCGAAAGGTCGGTACAGGAAATAGGTAGGATGCTTGCAGGTGATGCAGTTGATTGTGCATCGTTGACTTCGAGAGCATCAGAGACGATGTTTCCAGCAGCGTTTGTTCCATTACCGATGCATGGATTTGGTATGCCTGATGTTGGAGGTGTAGGTGGATTTGAGGAACTCCATCCAGTCCACGTGCCGCTGTTCGCAGTTCCACTACCACCTGAGGAGCCTGCATTTCCAGTTGAACCAGTTCCGTATGGTGCCCCTCCTGCGCCAGCATTACCGCCAGATGCAGAGATGGTCGAGGTCGTTGAAATGGAGAGGTTTGCGGCGCTGTTAGCACGAATGTCAATGGTTCCTCCAGAGCCACCGCCACCGCCTTGTCCGCCATGATACATTCCAATACAGACTGAGCCTGGAGCACAGTAACCGTCAGCTCCGTCACCACCATCGCCACCTTGTGCGAGGATGTCCGCACCGCCGCTTTGTCCTCCAACCGTCAATTGGTTCGCAAGCATTCTGATGCTTCCACCAGAACCTGCACCTGCACCAGAACCCCCGTTTCCTGAACCGTTCTGGTAACGATATCCTTGTTCTCCATCTTGTCCGGATGCATCAACGGTTCCGTAGATTTCGATAACATCAGCATTGATGACAATCTTTCCACCACCAATTCCTCCAGCAGAGATGAGGTTTCCACTTGAATCTGTCACCGAACCGCCGTTTGATCCTGTTTCATTGCCGACACCATACGCTGCTCCAGCGTTGGAGAAGGAAGTGGATGAACCACCATCACCACCCCAAGATGTGTGTCCAGCACCGCCGCCACCATCGCCCATGTAACTGGTTGACATCTGGACTGAGCCGCCAACACCTTGCGTGTTGAACGGTTGGTCATAGGCGATAATCGATGCGCCACTGACAACGGTTAATGTGTTGACATTGAGGGTGAGGTTACCTGTTGCGATAATCTCACCACAGGTTGTGATTCCACAACCAACGTAGAGATCATCATAGGTATGGGTTCCATTCAGGTATGTTGTGGTCAAAACCGTAAGATTTGTTGTACCTGCGCCCGGTGGTCCGGCCTCGACGTTTTGTGAATTCACCAAGAATGATGGGGCTGACATTGAGAGAGAGATTGTACACATCATCAAGGTGCTAACGATGACCAAAATTTTCTGAGATAGGGCGCTTTGTCGGTCCGACATGGACAAATCAAGGCGCAGTTGCTTATGTATGTCACCCTCAAATAGCAGTAGGTGCGACGTGACCATCGCTTTTGTCATCCGGTTTGCGAACCCGGGACCAAACCCCGTTCATCAACTCATCATGGTGGTTGTTGCAGTAATGAAAGCGGCGATAGGCTTCACGGAAAGAGTAGGCCTTCTTGCCCGTAGCGACGAGGTATCCCTCGGGAGAAAGTCGTGAAATGATAACACCGACTTCTCCACACCCAGGATAATCACACGCCGGTCCTTCGCTCATGCACATACCTCGCCTTCATACATCTTGAACTGTTGCTTCTCAATCCTCATCTTCGGTTGGTTCTGGTTCGATGACAACGAGTGGAACATTGGCTTCGATCGCTTGTCCTTCTTCACAGGCAACATTGATGACCGTTCCATCAACCGGTGCTTGTATCTCGTTTTGCATCTTCATCGCTTCGAGAATGAGAATAACTTGGCCTTCCTTAACAACATCGCCTTCTTTGACTTCGACCGTCACGACCTTTCCAGGAATGTTCGCTGAGACCGTTCCTGATTTCTTCTTCTTTGAACCGCCGCCTCGGCGAGCACGTGGTGCTGCTTGAGCGTTTGGAATTTCAACGGTGAAGGTTTGGCCTTCGACCGTCGCATCGTAACTTCCATCATCGTTGATTGCAATCTCAACTTCGAGTTCTTCACCGTTGATCTTGACTGTACGCTTTTCTGTCATCGTATCATCTCCAAGGGCTTCTGTTGCTTCGGTAATGCATGAGCGAGGAACGGCCCATGTTCATTCTTCGATGGTCTTGTGACCAAGCTTCACCACGTTGCCGTCCCCGCTGCGATGCATCATCACCAGTTTCAACAAGGCTGAGAACTGCTGCAATGGCAGCCATTCGTCGTGTTGCTTCATCAGCCATGTTCATGCCTCACAATGGAATATTTCCGTGCTTCTTAGCAGGGCGAATTTCTTCCTTTTCAAGCAACATGAGCAAGGCTCGTGAAAGTCGAGAACGGGTCTCACTTGGTTCAATCACATCATCGATGTAACCCATCGCTGCTGCTTTGTATGGATTGGCAAAGGTGTCTGTGAAATCTTGGACCAAACGCTCACGCTCTTGTTCTTGGTTTCGAGCATTCTTAATGCGTCGTCGATGAATGATCTCAACGGCTCCATCAGCGCCCATGACGGCAAGTTCAGCACTTGGCCAAGCCACGTTGTAATCGCCTCGGATATGCTTCGATGACATGACGTCGTATGCTCCTCCGTAGGCTTTGCGAAGAATAACGGTCAGTTTTGGCACGGTCGCTTCGGCATAGGCATAGAGCAACTTTGCACCGTGTCGAATGATACCACCCCACTCTTGGTTGGTCCCGGGTAAGAAACCGGGAACGTCCTCGAAGGTGAGGATTGGAATGTTGAAGGCATCACAGAAGCGAACGAAGCGAGCTGCTTTGTCGCTTGCATCAATATCGAGGCATCCTGCCAAGACTTTCGGTTGGTTGGCTACGACACCGACGGTGTGTCCAGCAAGATGGCCAAATCCGCAAACGATGTTCATGGCATAGTCTGCTTGAACTTCCAAAAAGCCTCCATCATCGAGGACTTCTCGAACGACGTCTGTGACATCGTACGGTTTGTTGGTGTCTTCTGGAATCAAGTCGGTTAATGCATCACAAGAGCGATCTGGACTGTCCGAGGTCTTTCGAACAGGTGCCCGATCCATGTTGTTCGATGGGAACATGTCACAGAGATCTCGAGCGAGTTGGATGGCTGCATCATCGCTGTCTGCAGTGAAGTGAGACACACCCGATTTCGAGGCG
>JBMYJV010000084.1:0-5315 GCA_049594755.1 Candidatus Poseidoniaceae archaeon | reverse complement strand
GACGCGTAAACAACAAATGACGAACGGTAGTCGATATGTTACGGATGAACTGCGTGAACAAGACGACCTTCTTCTCACCGCAGAGAGCAAATCAAAGAGCATTGAGTATGCCTTGTTCTGTTCTTTGCGAGACCGTGTCCGACAGCATGCAAACAAACTCGCACAGATTGCGTCGAAGGTAGCATCCATTGATGTCTTGCAGTGTTTTGCCTCGACTGCTCGACAACGCTCTTGGGTCAAACCAGTCCTTGGAGAAGGTCGAAAGATGATGCTGAGCCAGGCACGCCACCCCGTTTTAGAAGTTCAGCAAGGCTTTGTTCCAAACGATGTTGTCATGGATGACAAGCGCCGCTTTTTGCTGATTACAGGGCCCAATATGGGCGGTAAATCGACGTACCTGCGAACGGTTGCTTTGGTCAGTATCTTGGCCCAAGCAGGTAGCTTTGTTCCAGCCGAGAAGGCACGATTGGGCTTGATTGATCGCATTTTCACACGAGTTGGTGCGAGCGACGATCTTCGTAGAGGCCGTTCCACGTTCATGATGGAGATGATCGAAGTTGCACATATTTTGCGCCGAGCATCATCAAAATCACTTCTCCTCCTCGATGAAATTGGTCGCGGCACATCAACCTTTGATGGCTTATCGATTGCTTGGGCAGTCACAGAAGATGTGTGCAATCGAATTGGAGCACGAAGTCTCTTCGCAACGCACTATCATCAATTGGTTGGACTTGAATCGGAGGTCGACGGACTTGCAAACGTTCACGTTCAAGTCGCACAGAGCGACGGTACCCTCCGATTCTTGCACACCGTGGCCGATGGTCCATGCGACGAATCATACGGCGTTCAGGTAGCAGCTCTCGCCGGATTGCCTCGGAACGTGGTCGAACGAGCCACGGACCTCCTCGCCTTCTTGGAACAACAGGCTCAGGGTGCAAAGGCAGGTCGCGATGGTGCACCAAGCACGCGTGAGCATGGTCAGTCATCGCTCCTTGGTTACTTTGCAGCCGCTGCAATGCAGACAAATGAGCCGAAGGCTCCATCCATGACCGAAGCACAGGAAGCCGTTCTCTCGAAACTTGCAGCGTTGAATTTGGATGAACTATCACCAAGAGACGCCTTCTCCTTAATCGAACAATTGCAGAACCGCTTGGAGGGCGAGTAAGATGACTGAGCCCAATCGGATTCAACAATTGGATGAGTTGACCATTGGCCACATTGCTGCTGGTGAAGTTGTTGAGAGGCCTGCTCAAGTGGTCAAAGAACTGCTTGAGAATGCCCTTGATGCAGGCTCGACGTCCATCCATGTTGAAATCGAGCGAGGCGGCTTTGACTTGATTCGTATCGAAGATAACGGAAGCGGAATTGATGAATCGGATCTGGGATTAGCACTCTCTCGTCATGCCACATCGAAACTCCGTCAACCAGAAGATCTGAACGAAATTCATACGCTCGGATTCCGTGGTGAAGCCTTAGCCAGCATTGGCGTTGTTTCTCGACTGACGGTCGCCTCACGACCTGAAGGCCGAGAAGGTCGAAGCATCACGATGGAAGATGGCATCCAAGGAGAGATTGAACCGATTGGAATGGCAAACGGGACAGTCGTCACTGTCGAGCATTTGTTCCAAAATACACCTGTTCGTCTTGGTTTCCAACGTCGTCCAGCAACCGAGCATGCTCGAATCGTTGAGGTGGTCGTTGCTCATGCGATTGCTCATTCACACGTCGCATTCCGATGCACGATTGATGGCCGATCAACACTCAATCTTCCATCAAGTGCTTCCATTGAAGACCGTCTGTACGATGTTCTTGGTGGTCAATCTTCGAATCTTCTTTCATTATCCCCCCCTTCTCAAGATGCAGAGGTTCCGGGTGAAGAGTCATGGACTGGTTACATCAGTGCGCCTGATATTTCTCGAGGCAAAGGTGACGAGATTCACATTTTTGTCAATGACCGACCGGTCGCTTCAACTCCGTTTCACCAAGCGATTCGTCGAGGTTATCGCACGCGATTGATGCAGGGGCGACATCCAGTAGCTGTCCTTCATTTGCACGTGCCCGCAAACGAGGTTGATGTCAACGTACATCCAACCAAGCGAGAGGTACGACTTCGTCATTCATGGCGCGTCCTTGAGAGGCTGGAGCGTGCGATTGCGCACACACTTGCAACTTCGCCAACGCAACCGGATTCGAGTGGAGAACTTCAGGAGTTGCAAGGTTTGGCACAGTCGGATCAGAACCAACCCATCCAAGAACTGCTCGTCCCAATCGAACAGGACGATCGAGGTGCTCAACCCGTTACCGCTCCTCCATGGGCGCTAGCTGCTGGAACACAACTCAATTTGGTTGGCGAAGTTGCAGAAGAGACCGTCGATCATACAGAAAAACCTCGGCCTCAATCGATTGCAGCGTCCGCTCAGAAATCTCTTCCCGGCCTGTCTCAAACACCGATTGCGCCTGCTCTGTCGCATGAAGAGCGTGATTTGCATCGACACGCTGGCTGTGGAGGGAGTGTTTCACCTACTGCAGAATCTCCGCTCCTGGGTGTTGAAAATGACCTCCCAGCAATGGAACCCTTGTCGCAATTTGCAGATTCATACATCCTGGCACAAGCCGGTGAAGAGTTGTTGTTGATCGATCAGCATGCTCTGCATGAGCGGATTCGTTACGAACGTCTTCGCAACGATGAGAGTTTGTGGACGCCTCAGCCTCGGTTGGTACCCTCAAGAATTGAATTGACACTTGCACAGCAAGCTCGTTTGGAATCGTTTTTGGAACGCTTCCGAGAACTCGGCTTCTTGCTCGAAAAGGTAGAGGAAGGCCATTGGGATGTGATGCAAGCACCTCGATTGTTGGATGGAGATGAAGTTGAGCCATTCTTGCTTGACCTATTGCAGGACATATCCGAAGATGGCGCACCATTGGAAACCATCGAACGACGTAAGGACCACTTGGCTTTCCTCAACGCATGTCGAGGGGCTGTCAAGGCAAACGATACCCTCACCATCGCTCAAATGCGACGACTGCTCGAAGATATGCGAAACGTTCCAAATCCATGGGCATGTGTGCACGGTCGTCCAACGGCTTTGCGTCTATCGTTGGATTCCCTTGACAAGCACTTCGGTCGGCATGGCTGATAGACGAGTAAGGAACTCCGGGTCAGCAATCCTGTGCAGTCTCGGCCCTTCGACCGTCGCCCCAGTTTGCGTAGCGAGCAAAACAGCCGTCATTTGAATCCGATGATCTCCATGGGTGTCGACAAGTGAATCTGGCTTTGCGAGTTTCTGTCCACCCTCTATAGAAAGGCCATCATCTTCGATGCTCGCTGTCAATCCAAATGCTTCTAGGAGTTTCTTGGTCGAAAGAATTCGATTGCTTTCCTTATGCTTGGCATGAGCAGCTCCTCGCAGCCTACCGCCTCCAGAAAGTGCGAGAATCGCTGCAAGAGGGGGCAACAAATCGTTTGCATCACGAAGATCAATGTCCACCTCATCGAAACTTCCATCACAACGAAGGGTCGAATCCTGATAACGAATCCCAAAGTTGCTGAGATGTTCGAAGAGGATTTCATGTCCAAGTGCATCATTTGCATCGACGGGATTCACAATTCGAATGGGTTGTTTGGTCAAAAGGCATGCAAGGATTGGGAACGACATCATCGATCCGTCAGAAGGAACGTTCCATTCTGAAGGTGGATTCGAGGTCCATGGGGAAATGATGGTTGTCTCTTCAGTAATTTCAATCGCTGCACCACATTTCTCCATCAATTCGATGGTCAAACCTGAGTGTCGGCGACTGACAGGAATCCCTTTTGCGTGAATCACACAATTGCTTTCCAGCCCACACGATGCCAGTAAGAGACTTGAGTAGGGCTGTGAGGATTTCGAGACGTCTACAGTTACTTCCTCGCCTTGCCAGGGTCCGTGTACAAGAATGGGCAAGCGTTCCTGTTCTACTCCGTAAGAAAGGTCCACTCCGAGAGGAACGAGTGCATCCAAAAGTGTGGAGTGGTTTCTGTTTCGTAGACTCGAATCACCATCGATCATACTCACAAACGGAAACCGTGAGGTCAGTCCGAGGAGCAAGCGCAAGGCCGTTCCAGAATTACCTGCGTGCAAAACGCTCGGTGAACGATTGAATCCGTTGATTCCAATTCCAGTTATCTCTATTCCGTGTTCAAGATCAGAGAATCGAACTCCAAGTTGGGTAAGGCAACGCCTCATGCTCTCTGCATCTTCTCCAAGTTGTGAAAAACCAGTAAGTTGATGCTTGCTTGGACTTAGTGCGCACAGATGCATCATCCGAATAAGATGACTTTTCGATGGGGGAAGGACCCATTCTGCATTGGATATCGAGGTTGGTTGTACCTCGATTGCTGGAATGTGGCTTGGCCTGTGCCCTTTTCCACGGGCCCCCCAGCGTTTCACCCAGCCTTTTGCCATGGCATCTCCACAGAACCATATCAGATGAAGGCTTGCAAACATTCACAATACAAAGGGCGTAGGAGAACACATGGTCCTCGAGGATGCATTCCGTCGTCCTCTCCTCGATCTGAGAATATCGGTGACCGACCGTTGCAACATGCGATGTCGGTACTGTATGCCTCGGGAACACTTCGATGAGAATCATGAATTCCTACCAAAAGAGGACATTCTACGATTTGAGGAGATTGTCAGTGTTGTACAAGCTCTTCTACCACATGGACTTCGTAAGGTACGCCTCACCGGAGGCGAACCTTTGTTACGAAGAAATTTGAGCGAATTGGTTCGCCAATTGAGAGCATGCTCAGAGGAACTGGACATCGCCATTACAACAAATGGCCTTCTACTGAGCAAGCATCTGAAATCATTGGTCGATGCTGGTCTAAGTCGTGCAACAATCTCGCTGGATGCCTTAGATAAGAATACATACCAATCGATGGGCGATACCGAAGCAACACCTGCGGTTGTCTTGAGTGCCATTGATGAAGCACAGAGCATAGGCCTGCCCCTCAAAATCAACAGTGTCATCAAGAAAGATGTCAACGAAAACCAATTGGTCAATTTGGTCAGAATGTTTGGTCCTCGAGGAATTCCAATCCGTTTCATTGAGTACATGGATGTTGGTTCAACCAACAACTGGAACATGGATCATGTTGTTTCTGCAGATTCTATGCGTGAGGTATTGGAGCAAGAATTCGGTTCACTTCAAGCAAATCAACCACAACATGCAAGTGACGTTGCGAGGGTCTACTCGACCAAAGATGGATGGAAGATTGGTTTCATCGAATCCATCACGAATCCATTCTGTGGGGATTGTTCTCGTGCTCGCTTGTC
>JBMYJV010000083.1:0-5342 GCA_049594755.1 Candidatus Poseidoniaceae archaeon | reverse complement strand
TATGACATCCACATTCAGTTCGTTGACACACACGGTGTCGATGGTGACTCTGCCTCGATTACCATTGCAACAGCCATCATCTCTGCGCTCGAGAACATTCCAATTCGTCAAGACCTTGCCATGACGGGTTCGCTCTCCGTTCGCGGTGAAGTCCTCCCTATCGGTGGCGTTACCGCAAAGATTGAGGCGGCTGCTCGAGCTGGTGTCAAGACGGTCGTCATTCCACGCTCCAACATGCAGGATGTGTTGTTGGACGAACAATTCGAAGGCAAGATTGAGGTCATCGCAGTCGATACCTTGGACGAGGTCATGGAACATGCACTCATTACGCACGAACAAAAGCAAAGCCTCGTCGAGCGTCTTGGCTCAGTCATCGACCGTTTGACGCCAGACTTGACAGGTCCAACAACCTCGATTTGATTCCCTGATTGAAGCATGACTTCAAAGGGAGGACTCCCTCCAGCAGACTATGGATGATGACGTTCAGGCTCCATCCACTCTTGATGCAGGGAAGGGCGCACTGGTCGTTCTCTTCCTCGTCACCATGATCGATATGATCGGTTTTGGAATTGTTATTCCATTTCTAACCTATCTTGTCGAAGACTTAGCTGCTGACCAAAACATCACCTCGACAGGAATCTGGGTCGGCTTGTTGATGACCTCTTATTCTGCAGCTCAATTCCTCTTCTCTCCAATATGGGGTGGGTTGAGCGACAGGATTGGCCGACGCCCAGTACTCATGATTGGCTTGGTTGGAAACACTGTTTTCTTTACCATGTTTGGTCTTGCAAACACTTTGTTGATGGCTCTTGTAGCACGTTTCCTTGCAGGGGTATTCAACGGAAACATTGCTGTTGCTCGTGCCTATATTGGGGATGTGAGTACACCGAAGCAACTCGCTACAAGGATGGGATTGATCGGAGCAGCATTCGGCCTTGGTTTCACCATTGGACCGTTCTTAGGCGGAGAACTTTCTGCTCCTGCTGAGCGATGGGATGTCTTTTCCGGGACCATTCTTGAAACGCATCCTTACCTCCTTCCTTGTCTTCTTGCAAGCGTCCTGTCGATCGTATCGCTTCTTCTAGCGTTCCGGTATCTTCCCGAATCCCTCGCACCAGAAGCACGTTCAACTCGAACAACACAAACGTGGAGGGCAACCATGAAACGAACGGCTTCCAATGTCCAGCGAATGCTTGGTACCAAAAACATCGGATCGCTGATGTGGGTCACATTCCTCTACATGTTTGGATTCACAGTCATGCATGCTGTCTTCATCCTTTACACGCAAATGGACCCATCCACAGGAGGACTTGGATTTAGTGAGGCCGATAACGGACGAATCTTTGCCTTAATCGGTATTCTCGGCATCGTTACACAAGGAGGTCTGATTGGACCTTTGACACGTCGATTCGGGTCATTGTTCATTCTACGATTGGGTTCAGTCCTCTCTGGAATCGGTCTTGTCTTAATTCCATATTCAACACTGGATTTCGTATGGGCTTGGATGATTTTCATCACAGGATGCATTGCCATAGGAAACGGATTGTTCCAACCATCGTCAAGCACGCTTCTTACCTCATTGGCTCGTCGTGACGATTACGAATTGGGGGCCGTCATGGGTTCACAAGAATCGCTCTCATCCTTTGCTCGAATCTTAGGTCCACTGACCGGTGGATATGTTTGGACCATTACGGTGAATCGCACTGGATTCTTTGACTACCATACAGCCTTCCATATCTGCGGCGTCTTGATGATGCTCGCTTTCCTTCTCTCGTTCAAAGTTGAATTTTCTCATGCCGAGCAAACATCACAATAAATTCAAACGTGATATCGAAGAGAGCGAGGTATGGACGGGCAGGAGTCTGTGTTCGACAATGAGACGTTTCACAAGCGTCTCGGTAACCTTGCCTTTGCAGCCATCCTTCTGACGTTGCTTACGGTTTGGATGATTGAACTCAAAGGAATCTTCCAACCGTTTTTCATCGCACTTGGAATTTATTTTGTGCTGAAACCAGGTGCTGATTATCTCTCCAAGAATGGTTTCCCAATCGGTCTTTCCTACGTGACGATGATTCTTTCTGCATTTCTGATTGTCGTCGCTGCGGGGTATCTTGCCTTCGATCAAGTGAGTGATCTTGCTGATGATGACGATCGAATCAAGCAGTACAATCAGAAACTGGACAAACGCTGGAATCAATTGAAAGGGACGCCTGTTGTTGGCTCGTCCATCACTGAATCGTTGAACTCGACCAATGGGACGTTTACTGAAGACCTCGCAGAAATGGGTCTTTTGTCGAATGATTCAGGCATAGCCGATCTTGTTGGTGGAGTGGTCTCCAGTGTAGGTAGTTTGTTAGGGATGGGTTTGACAGTATCCTTTTTCCTCATTTTCATCATCTTTGAAGCGAACTTTTTGCCTGGTCGAATCGAACGAGCTTGGCCGGGTGGTGTATCAGGTCGCGTTCAAGATATGCAAATCCAGATTCAAGAGAGCATCAATACGTATGTTGTTGTCAAAACGGGCGTTGGTTTAGGTACTGCAGGGATTACAGCCATCATCCTCTTCATCTTCGGAATCGATTTGTGGTTTACGTGGGCTTTGCTCACCTTCATTCTGAATTATGTACCTTACATTGGTTCATTGATTGCAACCATACCTCCATTGATTCTTGGATTTGTCACACTCTCGCCCCTTGCATGGTTTGTTATGCTCATTCTACTCGTGTCAAACCAACAACTCTGGGGAAGCATCATCGAGACAAAATGGGCAGGACGTGCATTGGACATCTCTCCGGTCTTGCTGCTCCTTACGACAGCGTACTCGTATTGGGTATGGGGTATCCTCGGCATGGTCCTGGTTGTTCCATTCACAGTCATTTTCAAGATTGTTCTCGAGAACATCGAACCGACTCGTCCGATTGCTATTCTGCTTGCAGAACGAGCACCATCGATCGATGAGGCTTGGAAGGAGGCCATGAAAGATGGTCGAATCTCCAGTCATGAAAGCCGATCGTTGGAAGAACTTCAACGCATCCTTGGACTAAGCGACCGTCAGATGACCAAGGTTGCGGCAAAGCATGCCATTGAGCGCTCTCTGAAGCGAAACCGCATCACAACAGAACAGTACGGGTTCATCCAAGAGGCAGCTTCCTTGTACGACAACGATGCCTATGTTCTTCAATTGAACAACATTGATGTTGAATCTGGACGATTGAAGAAATCGAACCGAATGGTCTTGGAATCCCTCTATGAACAACTGGAAGAAGAGTGATCACAGAATATCTGTGAGAATCTTTTCCAATTCAGTGTTGATCATGAGAATGAGTGTTCCGAATTCGGGCGGAATGTTCGGATCTTCGTACAACTCCTCAAGCTTTGATTGGGACATAGCGATGCGGACATCGAGTTTTTTCCCCTTGTTCAGCAACCAGTTCTCACAGGTCTCTTTTGCTTGTTTGCGAATGTTTCGAGGAACCTTTGGGTCATCGATTTGATTGATGACGGTCGCAACTTGTTGTAGTCGTGTCTCAACGTCCATCTTGTCAGCCCCTTGGAAAGCCCAATACTTCCTTCTTGTCGTGGGCCGTCTTTAAGGTCATTGGCGACATGGACACTTCAATGGATGCCGATGCAGAAACCATTCTTGGATGGGCACGAATGGGTGTTCTCATTCTCTGTATGGGGTGGGCTGCATGGTTCGACCACAAGGAACGCCGTGTTTCGAACGAACATTGGATGGTTTGGACCAAGCCGATCGTGTTCATCTGGTCACTCGATTTATTGATACAGGGCCCTCACTGGTCGGTATGGCTCACGGCATCTGCACTTCTGGCCTATGCAAGTGGTTCTGTGATCGGTCGGCCCACGATGAAGGATGCCCGTCAAGGAAATCGAGTGGACCAAATCGTTCTGTTATGGTATCTTCTTTCAGCAATTGGATTGGTTGCAGGAGCTCTACGGTTCATGGAGGTTTCACCACTCGACGTCCTCATTGGTGAGGCGACAATGGAGGCAACCTTGTGGTGGTCGTACATCGGTGCATTGTTCACGTTGTTTGTCATCGACCTTGCTTGGAGATTCAGGTTCATCCATGGTGGGGCGGATGCAAAGGCATTGATGTGGGTCACACTGCTCTTCCCTTCGTGGGCAGAAGTACCGGTTTACTCAGACACTGCCATGGACGAGATTGTGTTGCATCTTCCCCCATCACTGAGTCTCTTGATTTGGGGTGGATTTTTGTTCGTGCTCATTCCAATCATCTTGTTGTTGAGAAACATTGCAACAGGTTCTGTAAGGAACGTCTCGGACATCTTCATGGCCTGGATGTCTCTCTCAGTACCGTTAGCATCCGTCCGTGAGAGACATGTCTGGATTCTATCTGATACGATGGACATGCCAAATGGTGAAACAGTCCTGATTCACAAAAAGCGTGCGCCACGTCGAACGCCGACGGATGAGGAGATGAACGACCACATCAAGCGATTGGAAGAACTTGGTGTTGAACGAATATGGGTCAGTTTGAAGCTGCCCTTGTTGTTGTTCTTGTTCCCGGCAATCCTACCATTGTGGTTGATCGGGGATCCAATGGCATCCATTCTGCCATTGATACTACCGTGAAGATCAGTTGCCCTTGCGCTCAATGTTCTTTGGGCGTAGGCCCTTGTAGCCACACTTTCGGCAGCGAGCAGCACGAACAGCATTACGAGCATTGCACTTCATGCAAATCTTACGTTGAAGCATTCGTGCCTCAGCCTCAGGAAATCGTGCCATGGCCTTGCGACCAACTTCCTCTATTTAACCGCAACCACCGGAATCGAGACAACAGGATGGCATGGTTCAAACACTTGAGGGAGTAGCGTACTTCATGCGCATCGTGCGTCTCCCTGGAATTCATCACGATGCGAATGCGGTCTTGTTGATGGATTCAGAGGAAGCCATCCTCATCGATTCTGGTACCGCTTGGTACCAACTGCTCCAGCAGGAGCGCATTGTTGGTCAACTCGGGGAGGACTTGACACTTCGCGAAATTGTCCTCACCTCGCGACGCTATCCATTCAGTGGAGGTTGTGCCTCGATTTCAGAGCGCTTTGAGAATGTTCCAATCAAAGCTCACGCATCAGCAATTTCTTCACTCGCAACAGGTGACTTTTTCACAACATGGGCCAACAGATTCGACTCTGATATGCCAATTGTAAATGCAGTGGAACTCGATATGCATCATGAATCCATGCTTGGAGGTCAAACCATCGAATTCATCGAAGCACCTGGTCCGAGCAGTTGCAATCTTATGGTCTACATACCATCAGCAAAAACGGTCATTGCGGGCGCATTGCTGCCAAGAG
>JBMYJV010000082.1:0-5342 GCA_049594755.1 Candidatus Poseidoniaceae archaeon | reverse complement strand
CGACAAAGTTGTCTCCATAGCCATCGTTGTCAGCATCGGACCACTGTGTAGGATCGTTCGGGAAGCGGTCACCGTTGGTACCGCCTGGATTGTCTCCGTAACCATCACCATCGGAATCTCGCCATTGTGAAGCATCGTTTGGGAAGAAGTCTGGATTGTTTCCATCAGGGTTGTCACCGTAGTTGTCACCGTCCGAGTCTTCCCACTGCGTACCATCGTCGGGGAATGGGTCGCCTGTGTTCGAATAGCCATCTCCGTCTCGGTCAGGACATCCGTATTGGTCTTCTGTTGACGGTCCTGCTTGGTTCGGACAATCATCAGCGTTGTTTCCATCAGGGTTGCTTCCAAAGCCGTCATTGTCTTCATCGCACCATTGTGTGGCATCGTTCGGGAAGGCATCCGCTCCGTAACAATCGGTCCGTGTAGGCCATCCTGCATCAGGATCGGAGTATCCATCCCCATCGGTGTCGATGCAACCGAGTCGGTCGTAGGTTGAGTTGCCCCAAACGGTTGGGCAACCATCGGCCCTGTCACTCATTTGTTCATCGCCCACCCAGTCGCCATCTGTATCGCGCCATTGGGTTCGGTCAAGCGGGAAGACGTCGATGTTTTGTGCACCAACGATGATTTCACCGGGCCATTCTGGAGCTCGATATTCGTTCCATGAAACATCTTCGTAGTTGTCGCCGTAACCGTCGCCATCGGTGTCGTTCCATTGTGTGGCATCGTTCGGGAAGGCATCTCCACGTTGGTTGATGTGGAGTTGGTTGGATGCAATTTCGTAGAGATAGTTGTCACCATATCCATCGTTGTCAGCATCGACCCATTGCTCCTTGTTGCTTGGAGCCCAGTCGTTGTCATTGGACCAACCGTCACCATCGGCGTCTGGGCAGCCGAACCGATCATCGGTGCTGTTGCCCCATGTTGTGATGCATGCATCAGGCTGGAAAGCAGGTGCAGGATTGTCACCATATCCATCGTTATCAGTATCGTCCCATTGTGTTCCATCATCAGGGAAGGCATCGACGATTCCATCGCCCTGATCGCTTGAATTGTATCCATCGTTGTCAGGATCTAGGTCAGCGTAAAGGAAGTAGAGGCCGTTGTAATTCCGGCTTACTGCGAGAGCAATATGGAAACCATCTGGGTGCCATGAAGCAGAGTTGACGTTCCCACAAGGGTTCGAATTTCCAGATTGCGAACAGGTGTTGGAACCTCGTGCAACGGAAAGTGTGTCAATTAATGTACCACTTTGAATTTCATAGATGACTGACGTTCCACCATTTGTGCTGTAGTAACCGATGGTGTATGCAACTTGGTTGCTATCTGGGGAAACATCGACACCGTAACAGGAACTTGTACCCGTCTTGGAGAGAATCGATGCACCATCGCTGGTTCGGAACGCACGCAATTGTGAGACGCCGTTGTCGTAACCAGTGCACATAGCGATCGTGTTTCCATCCGGTGAAATGTCGATCGAGTGGACATTCGCTCCTGATCCTGGGTTCATGGCTCGAACGGTTGTCCAAGCACTTGTGTTAATGAGGTAGGCGTTTCCATCCCCGCCAACTGCCATTCGGCTGCCGTCTTCTGAAAAGGCAACCGAGGAATAGCTTCCAGAATTTCCTGCTGGTTTGACTTCTCTCCAAATCGACCCTGTTGCAACGTCGATCAGCATGACTGCGCATCCCGAACAGGTTCCTCCACCCCAGCCTCCAGAGGCTTCGTCGACAACTGCAATCGAGGTACTGTTCGGGAAGAAAGCAACATCGGAGAAGGTACGTGACGAACCAGAGTGTGTGATATCTTCGTGGACAATGGTCAAGTTGCTTGCGTGAAGGATTGTTGCGGTATCGTCGCTCAATGTTGCTGCAATATAGGCATCGTCAGGGCTCCAATCGATGCTCGTGATGTAGCCATTGTTTCCTTCAACGAGTTGAGCACTTGAACGGACGTTGGTGTGCGTTGATGTGTCGAAGACACGGATTTGCCTTCCGTTGGCTGTTGCAAGAAGAGAACCATCGCTGTTGTGATCCACCGAGTAATGTGAGCTACCGGTGATTTGTTGTTCAATACCGAAATTCGGATTATTCGAGGTCCAGCCATCGTAGGTATCGGAATATCCATCGCCATCTCGATCGGGACAACCCGTCTTGTCAATGGTTGATGTGCCAGCCGCGTGCGGACAGTCATCAAGAGAATCGTCAACCGTATCTCCATCAGAATCGGCTGCAGAAGCACTCAGTGGTGTAAGTACAACCCCAATCATGAGGAGGATAAGCAAGGTGCTCAGCAATTTCCGCGACAGTCGTCCAGATTGCATAGCAATCCGTCACTTATCTATTATTAGGTGTTGTGGTCTTTGTGTTTAAATTTGGCATCACGGAATCGGAACGCTTGAACGTGATATTCTCCACAGAGGAACATGGCCGAGGGGTTGCCAAAAGTCAACGTCGCAGTCTCAGACCGCGTCTTGCTGCACCTCTTGCACCATGACCACCTCGCCGACCGATTCATTGTGACCTCTTCCTTGACACGACCAGGAATTGCGGAAGCGTGTGCACAACATCCCCCAAACGTCAGCCGAACCATGCGGGACCTTGTCCGCAAGGGTTGGGTCAGTGAACACACACGTTCGATTCAGAACGATGACCGACGCCAAAAGACGTGGCAATTGACCGAGGAAGGTCGCGACATGGCCAAACTTCGAACGAACAAATTGGGTGAAACCAAGGTCTTGGTACGAGACAAGGATGGTCAGCTTCTTGAGATTGAATCGAAAGACGCTGCCGACCGTTTGGCTTCGGATATGTCGTTGTTGCAAGTCCTGCTTCATGCACAACACGAAGGTGTTCTAACGTGGGGCGACATTCGATTCGGTTTGATTAAAAAGCAGGACGAGGAAGATTCCACGCCTCCACCTGGTCGACTTCAGCCGCTCGCAGGTGTTCATGCAACCTATCACACAAGTGCGCCTCAAACCCGCAAAATGCGTGGACGAGATGACGAACTCAAGCGTCTGGATGAATGGTTTGATGGGCGCTCTGCCTTCGCCGTTGTTTCTGGTATCGCAGGCATTGGAAAGTCAACACTTGTTGCAGAATGGTTGGCAGGTAAGCAAGACGAGCAACCGAATCTCTCGATTTGTTGGTATCCATGTCAACCTTGGGATCGTGAAGTGGGTCTTGCTGTGAGTCTCCTCCACCGATTCGGAATTGATGAGAAGCACGATCCATACAATTTGATTGAAACACTTCCATTACGTCCGGGCGCTCCACTTGACGTTGATACATGGCGACGTCGATTGCTTGCTTACTTGACGGATGCGTACACGGTTCGAGAACGCTTCTCCATTGCTCCTGGTGGGCCCCCGCCATACTGGCTCATCGTTCTTGATGACGTTCATCACATTGCATCCGAATCGAAGAATCTCCTCGGAGCATTGTTGCAAATCTCTCAGAAAACGCCGTTGCGCTTTGTTCTGATTTCTCGAACATCATTGGACTTCTACGATCGACGAGATGTTCACACGCGAGACATTGTCGAGGAGTTGCCACTCTCTGGTCTTTCACTCGATGAGACCTCGCAATGGTTGGATGAGCTTGACCTCAACGACGTCGATGCGAGTGATGTTCACGAGCGAACGGGTGGACATCCGTTGGCGATTGAGATGCTCGAGTTGTACGGCAAACCGACGCATGAAGATTGGTTACGATTCTTGGATGAAGAAATTCTAGCGCCACTGCCCGATGATGAGCGAGAACTCTTGGCAACACTCGCCGTTTCAGAGAAGCCGATTCCATGGAAAGCACTTGCCAACAGTTTGGATTGGGACGGTACACCTCCTCAGCGCTTGATCGATTACGGTCTGCTCATCGAGTTGGAGCAAGGCATGTGGTTGCATGAAGCACTACGCGAACGCCTCGTACGTGAAGTTGGTTCTGCAGAAACAGAACGCCGTCAACGAATCAAGTGATTCAGAAGTCGTCAGCTGTCATGTGGTTGTCGACCCATGTGGTCAAAGCAGCCTTGGACATCATACCGCTCTTGTTGTCGACCATGGTTCCGTTTCGGAACAAGAAGAGAGCAGGAATTCCACGGACGCCGAGTCGAGCAGCGTGCATGGTGTTGGCATCGGTATCGACCTTGGCGACAAGAATGTCACGTTCGGACGCAAGATCGTTCAAAATAGGAGCAATGGCCTTGCACGGTCCACACCATTCTGCCCAAAAATCAACCAGAACCCATTCGCTCTCGTTGATTGCACCTTCAAACTCCGAATCAGTGACCGCTTTTACTTCGCCCATGCAACTTCGGCCCGCCGTCGTTTGAAGAACCTTTGCAGGCAAATTCATGGGACGCCCAAGGGTGTCCCATCGATGTCTCATATACTTCCAGAGACAACTATACTACATGGCCGCAATGAAAGGGAAAGGCACGCAAAAAGAGGCACGATTGGAGCGCCTCAAGGCAGAAATTGCAACCTACATCGAAGATCGACCAGGTTGCTCAGCAGCGGATATTGTTGCATACTTGTCGAACGAGCGCAAGATGAGAAATCACGGTCTTACCGCACGGAAGATTGGATACTTCATCCCGCGTCACATGAAGAACAGCATCGGCTTCAAACTTGATGCGACCACGGGCAAGCGTATCTATCACGCCATGGGATGACCAAACATTCAATGGAGCGGGCCCCGTCGAGTCGGCATGGACTGGCCTTCTGATGTCAAAGCTGAGGCTCTTTTTTCATCCGATGTTGCTCGCAACATGATGAATCTGGACGAGCCTGCTTGGTTGCTCCTCGATCCAAACAACCCTTCTGGATTGAAACGTCAACTCGATGCAAAACTTTCAGACGTTGGTTCAAAGCATCCACAGGGTGTTGAGTACGTTACCATCGATGAGCGGAAAGGGCCGGTTCACGTCGAGGAAGGAGCCATCATCGAACCTCACGTCCATTTGATTGGACCGTGCCTTATCGAAGCCAATGCAACCATTCGATCGCATGCTTATGTTCGCGAATACACATGGATGATGGCAGGAAGTCTTCTTGGCCATGCCAGTGAATCAAAGCATTCTCTGTTCCTTCCCGGTGCCAAAGCGCCACACTTCAACTACGTCGGCGACTCCATCCTCGGCTCAAATGTCAATCTCGGAGCAGGCGTCAAACTGTCGAACCTTCGTAACGATGGTCAACACATCGGAATTTGGCTTGACGATGTTCGAAGAGAAACAGGGTTGCGTAAGTTCGGAGCTGTTCTTGGTGATGGTGCACAACTCGGTTGCAATGCAGTCGCCAATCCAGGAACCGTTCTTGGAAAAGCAAGCATGGTCCATCC
>JBMYJV010000081.1:0-5362 GCA_049594755.1 Candidatus Poseidoniaceae archaeon | reverse complement strand
GGATAAGCAAGGCCTTGTGCATCAAAGAGTGCTTTGTTGAAGATGAGGGAGAGACAATCCTGACTCGCGGGAATTCCATAGAGAGCATCTCCATAGCGCATCGCTTGCAAAGCCCTCTCTTCGAAAACAGCACGGTCTTGTGGTGTCAAGTGAGGGCGTAGGTCTTCCAAGAGGGGGAATCCATCGACACGGACTTCTCCAATCGCACCCAATTGGTCACTCGATAACCGCATCAGATCAGGTGCTTGTCCGCCTTGAGCCGCTGTCATGAACAATTGATCTGCATTCCCGAAAGGCACCATCGTGACCTCAACAGTTACATTTGGATAAGCAGACTCAAACGACGAAACAGAATTCATGAAGACTTCTTCTTCCTTGCTTTCTGCAGCAAACGTGTGCCAGACTTCGAGAACAATCTCGCCATCAGCGTCTTTTTGTTGAGCATTTTCCTGACTACTACCAAGGCATCCAGAGAGAAAAATCATTGAAAAAAGCACAATGGCCAGAAGTCGCTTCCGACGGGAAGAACCTCGAGCCGCTCCGTTCATGTTGCGTGCTTCAAATACGCCGACTTAAACAGAACGGAGGAGTGTTGTACCGTTCAATTTGATTTGTGATATGCAACAGGTAATTGTCCGAGTTGCATCCACTCGAGATACAGCATACGTTTCATCTCCAATCGTGCACCCTGACGCCAACGTTTTCGCATGGTTCGCTCAGCTTCTCGACTCGGTACAGGAGCAGGTGAAAAGTTGCAGGTTGATTCATCGGATTGAGGAATTAAAGCATCCTGCCATTCCACACCCCACAGAATCAGCCAATCAGGAGGTGCGACGCCAAAATCAACCTCGTTTTCGGGTTCGTCGATGGCCCGTTGTACATCCTCTGTACTGATTTCACCCAAGGCAAGAAGATGAAGCGCCATGGCAGTTCGACGAACCTGATTCCAGAGGAATGCTTCTCCAATGATCTCGAACCCAACCGTACGACCATCAACAATCCATGGTGTACACGAGAGAATGGTCCGAATTGGGTTCTTTCCTGGTTCCAATCGAGCAAAATTGCTTGCATTGTATGTCCCCTCGAAGAGTTTGAGCCATTCAGCAAAGATGTCTCCCGGATCGTTCCAAAATTCGATGCCTTCGAGACGATAGCGATAGATGCGATGTACTGCCATCCTCGGATTCCAATCCATAGGAACTTCCCGAACGTCCAGGAACGCTATTTCGTCAGGGAGCAAATCATCGACAGCTCGTACAAACTTGCGAGGCGTAATGCTGTTCCAAAGCGATTGAGCAACTCGTACTGTTCCACCATTAAGTCGAACGTGAACCCCAGCATCGGTTCGACTCGAAAGAACGAGATTGTGTTCATCAGCATCCTTTGAAATCCAACCCAGTTTCTCAAAGGCGTGGATCAATTCTCCTTGTACCGTTCGTACATCGGGTTGAATTTGGCTGCCGTGAAAGGCGTCGCCCAAGTAACCGATTCGGAAATGCAGACGAGTTTCTGCATCGGACATACGTGAACCTCAATCGTCGGAGGTGAGGATTTGGGCAGCTTCTTCAGGAGTGTACCCCAGTCCACCAACAGCCCAAATGAGCGCTTGCTTGACCCATGGTTGAACCATTGGGTTTGCCTTTTCAGGATCGATCACTTCAATGGTGTCAACGATGTTGCGAGCAGCCATGTACAGAACGTCGTCCGTTGGAATGTCTGCCATTTCGAGGCGACGGCTGTAACGTTGGAACTCCTTGACAGCCTGTGGAACACGGCGGCACTCGAGTGCGAACGATGCGAAA
The DNA here is from genome assembly GCA_049594755.1 of Candidatus Poseidoniaceae archaeon. Taxonomy (GTDB): domain Archaea; phylum Thermoplasmatota; class Poseidoniia; order Poseidoniales; family Poseidoniaceae; genus MGIIa-L2. Next base: position 3,560 of record JBMYJV010000081.1, on the reverse strand, counting down.
TCAGCGATGTACTCGTCGTTTTCTTCATCAAGTTCCATGGCTTTCTTGTACGACATCATGATCTTGGTTCCAGGAACAACGTCATCCTGTTCTTCCATGTTGAGCATGTTTGCGAATTCTGCATAGGTGTGCTGAAGTACTGCATTGTCACGGTTTGAACGGAGTTTTCCATCAAGATTCTCAACAGCGCCCTTGAGGTCGCCTGCGCGGAACAATTCCATTGCTTCTGCCATTACATCGTCGCTCATGTTTCTCTCTCCAGTCTTCCCAATTTTTTGGGGTTCTTGAACACAACGGTTCATTCTTGTCCTTCGTTTTGTTGTGTGAGAATCTCTGCAAGGTTGTCCAATTTGGTCGATTGGCTATGCTTTTTGTGCATTTCATTGAGCAGGGTTTTGGTGTCTTCCCAACCACGAATCTTGTAAAAACAGTGTTTTGGATCTGGTCGAACGGTCTTGATGGTTCGTTGATAGAACATCAAAGCGAAGAATGATCTTAGGAAACCTTTCCCTGCTTTTTCGACCGATGTGTCATTTTCATTTTCGGACAAATTAGGTGAAACTCCAACACTTCCTCCAACAGATTCTTCGACAATACCAACACCTGAATCCGTAAGGATGGTGAGTGTGGCAAAACCAGTCATGGTTCCAAATGGTGTACGCTCAACTTGAACTTCGGAGATGCGATCGAACAAGATGCGGCGGTGAGCACGGCTCAGCAAAAATGCATGCTTGAAGATGACAGCATTGCTGGTGATTGCATAATCGAAACTTCGCTGATAGTAGAAGACAAGAGCCCAGTAGCTCAAGGTCAGGGCCAATCCCGAAATGAGGAAGTTGTATTGCCAACCAAGGAATGGTTCAACATCTGCATCGGAGAACAAATCACGAACCAAAGCGATGAGACCATCGATTTGAATTAAGACAGGTAAGAGTGTTGCGAGGAGCAACCATACGGTAACCCACTTGCCAGAGGTTGATGTATTCATCATTCTGTTAAACCACGTCAGGGTTGCCATAACCAGTACAAAACCAAATGGAAGTTTGGACCCACCCAGTCCCATAACCCAGACAATAAATTTGGCAAAACCTCCAGAATTTTCGTTCAACAATGCATCAGGTTTCCAAAACAACATGTGAACGCCGAAGACGATCAAACCAAGAACGTACATGTTCATGAAGCCAACAGGGCTTGGAGACTTTGTTAGAAGAACTTCCTCTCCTTCAATGAGTTTGAACCGATTTTTCATTGCTTCATCGTTGGTTGGACCTGCGGCCTTTTCTTGTGTATCAACGTCGACGCCTTCTGGCTCTTCGGATTGTACTTCTTCATCGCTCATGCGCTTGCACCGGTATGTTCTCAGCACACAAGCACATAAGCCCTTTGCCGTAAGTGGGAAGAAAAAGGCATCATCTTCCTAATGAAGCAAGCCCCAACTGTGTTCCGCATTACCACGAATCCAATCGTACATCGCTTCACGCCTTACGCCGTGCTCGTCCGTGATCGTGAGCGATTCTACTTCGAGAGGGTATTCGTTGTAGGTCAAGTGTGACCAAACCCCTCCACGAGTGGGTTGATGAAAGTCCCAGTAGGCACGTGCAACAGCCCTGACAGTGACGTCGATGGTCGTTCGGCCATTCTTGAGTTTCACATGGAAGCGTGGAAGGTTGTTTTCTTGTCGGTCTTTTTCCACACGAACACGCTTGAAGCGTTCGCTTCTCCCATGGACAGCATCATGGAACAGACCACCCTGACTTACAGCAATGTGAGAGACATCTCGCCGCTTCCATTCTCGATGATCTCGACTCAGGATGGTTGTTGAGAGATGAGGCAGGAACCAATCAAGATACGACCCGTCGGAAAAATGGAGAACACCCCAGTACCAAGGAACACTTGGAGCTTGAACGCAGACTTTTTGGAAATATGCGGTCCCATTCACTTCTTCACCATCGATGGTTCCTGATACCTTTGTACCGTGCAAGCGAAGGATGTCATAACCAAGTGACCCAAGGTAGGTAGCGGTTGCCTCACGAGCCGTCGACATGGCAGGATTCCATGGTGTCATTTTCAATTGAATGGATTGAACGGCCTCATGTGAAAGGTCCAAGTTAAGCCAAAATTGTGAGCGATCAGGTAGCATACCCATGGAGCAATCGCCTTCCAGCAGTGGAACGACCGCCCCTCCTCCTTGACCTTCCTCGCCTGGCCATGACGCATGGTTGGAAGGAAGAACCACCATATCGCAGACCTTGGCAATGATTTCGTCATGCATAATCGAACCATCGAACCACCATGCACAAACCATGCCATCGATCTGAATGGCTCCTTGATCATCAAACCCAGGTGTCCCTTTTGGCTTCCATTCCACATCATTGATATGGACATGGTCGTTTTCTTTGGTTGACCAAAGAACCATCAGTTGTTTACCCGCCATGGGATGTTCATCATCATCGAGCATAACGAGCCACCACCACCAATCCCACGTGAGATGCTCAATGGGTGGACGTTGGTTCAACGTCCAAAGAGTTGAGAAATCACCAGCAAAGGTTTCCATCCTATCCCTCACACAATCTCTTTTGATTTGAAAATCAGTTGTCCAATGAACCAGAAAAAGGTGGCTTGGAACAACAATACAATCACAGAAACAACAGTCGTTGCATACGGCCCCATACCGAGACCAAGGTCGGATTGAGCCCATTCCAACGCGCCGTATCCTGGCAATTCGTTGCCACCGCCAAAGAAGAAGGAACCATCAGGATTCGAACCCCCCGCCCATGAACCTGCCTCGGTGAACATCGCCATATCAGGCCATACAAGATAAGCACCGGAGTCAATGATGCTCATCGACCAACCGACAATCGACATTCGAAGGAAACTTGATTCAGGTACAGACATTGAGAGCAACGCCATTCCAAGTTCCCAAGCTGCAATTGGCAGGGCGAGAATGATTCCATACTTCCATAGAACGCCCAAGAAAGCGAACAACATCCCGTAGACGAGTGTCGCAAGTAAGGCAGCAATAAGGATTGAAAACCACACACCTAGATCCGCGAATCTGAAGAATTGGTCACCGGGCCCCATGAAGCCTGAAACAAGTGCAAGGAGGGTGCAGACAACGAGAAGATAGGGCCAAACGATAGCAAGATAACCAAGCATTCGATACAGGAAAATTTCACCTCGAGCGATGGGCTTCGCCGTCATGTATTGCATCGTCCCAGAGGTCATTTCTTCTCGAATAAGGCCCGTTGCGAGGAACAATGGTATGAAAATGCTCAGTAGAAACACAAATCCGAGTTTACCGATTCCAAGAATAAATGCTCGATGTTGCGCTTCCTTACCGTATCGGTCTTCATCCGGGTCTTCATCGACGTTGGGGTCAGCATAGACGAAATAGGTGCCACTGTTGGCATCATAGACAAGAAGAATGTTGCATGGAATGCCATCACCATTGTCGTCTTTTTGGCTTGGTAGCAACGACGAATCCGTACAATCGCCATCGTTATCGTACCCCGTTTTGACTGTAGAAGCGTCTGTATAGTCCCAATCATAGTCGTCTTCGT
>JBMYJV010000080.1:0-5374 GCA_049594755.1 Candidatus Poseidoniaceae archaeon | reverse complement strand
GCAACGTTGTATCGGGGATGGTGAAGGTTGCATTTGATGTCGCAAACATTGTTGAGGGTTCGGATTCAGGCAGGCCTTCGATGCCGACCCAATCCGAAGCCTCCTCTTCGCTCATGATTTTCCCAACCGGTTGCTCTACTTGAGTTCAATGCGTTGACCATAATTCGATTTGAGAATCGCAATGGTTTCATCCGACGCACTGATGCGAACCTCAATTCCTTGGTCGCTTTTCTCATGTTCGTGGACGTACACGGCATCGAAAATGCGAGAGAGAATCGCTTCCGATGCCATTTGATTCGGCTCAGGATTGTGAATGAATAGGGTCCTTTTTGGCCCGAACAATGTGTTGAGAACAACGGCCTGCAACGTTTCGATCCCTTCTCCAGAATGAGAAGAAATGAACAATGGGTTTGAGAATCCATGCTCAGAGATCATCGCTTGCTTGGATTCTATCGTTTCCGAATCCACCGTGTCTCGTTTTGTCAAAACGAGTTGAATACGCTCCATGATTGAGGTTTCATCAACTTCCAATGCACGTTCAGTCAATTCACGGATGGATGTTAGAAGCTTCCTTTCCATTTCATCGATTGAATCGCCAGCATCGACAAGAAGAAGCAGAAGGTCGCATTCAATCGCTTCTGCAAGTGTTGCTCTGAACGCTTCCAGTGTTGCGTTTGGTAAGCCATCGATGAATCCAATTGTATCTGCAAGGAGAACACGCGGGCTTGACTCAAGCCGTCCTAGCGTCGACTCAAGCGTTGAAAACAACCGATCCTCAACAAGAACTTCTTTGCCAGATAAGCGTCTGAAAAGACTAGATTTTCCAGCGTTTGTATAACCTGCAAGACCCACGGTCTTGGCATGTTCTTTTCGCTGCCTCCTCCGTTCTGCGGCCGATTTGACGTGTTTACGCTGGCGTTTACGCAAGGCTGCTAATTCACGATTCACGTTCGTAAGGACAGAACCTGCTGCAGTCTGTCCAGCACCACCGTATCCTGCTCGTTCACCGGTCGTCTGTTGTTTCACAACCTCTCTGAGGACCGTTCGGTCCGATTGCAAGCGAGCGATTCGAACCTGCGTTCGAGCTTCAACACTCGAAGCATGGGCAGTGAAAAGAGCGAGAAGAAGCCGGACACGATCCCATACTTCGATACCAACAGCATCGTTTACGCCCACAAGTTGACGCGGTGTTGCATTGGTGTGGAGCAAGAGCAAATCGACACCGTTCCATGGATGGCCGTGAGAGGCTGAGCGAAGTTCTTCTGTCACATCCTGAAGTTTGCCTTGGCCCATGAACCATTTCGCATCACTGCGTCCTCGCTGGTCGACTCTGTCAACGATGTTGATGCCCATTGTTTTCGCTAGTGCAATGAATTCCTCACAATCCTCGTTGTTTCGAACGAGCAAGAGCGCCTTACGACCTTGATGGTCGGATTGCGCCTCATCCGTGACCAAACCTCCCGCACCAGCGAGGAGGTCAGCCTTCGAATCCGCCATGTCCTTCGCTCGATAGGCACGCATTTGATTTCATGCATTATCCTCATATGGGTACGCGTGAAGGCAAGTTCATGTCGTCCGAGCACCATGTTGTCGTCTCTTGGTCTGGCAGTGCGGCGGATTCGAAACCAATGATTGAACTTCTTGAGCAGGCCGGTTACGCCTTTTCAGTCAAGAACGAAGATATGACACATTTGGAAATTATCGTTGAATCAGAAAGCATGCGTGGACTACGCGATGCAGTGGATGAACTGCTTGTTCAATTGTCATCACTGGAAGATTGACGTTCCATCAATTTCGACATAGCATTTGGATCGTGATTCTTTTCGAAGTAATCTGTAGCAACAAGGTCGCCTAATCGTTTTACACCTGCTTCAATCAAATCTGGATCGTTTCGTTCAGCTTCTTCCCAACGTTGTTGAGCATGTTCAGCATAACGTTGATCTGCTTCAGCCTTCACTTGTTGGGCGACGGTCAAATCGTCCTCAAGCCCATGGTACTCTTCGCGATCTTTGGCTTGCGTAATGTCACGGTTCGAATCCAAATCGGATTCAAGTATCCCTGGAGTGAAGCCTCGCTCATCTTTTCCTCGTGTCATTAACGGATTCGATCGTTCTTTCTTCATCTGCAATTCCCATTGTTGCATAACAAACGCTGGGGTAAGTTGCGAACCGAGATCTTCGATATCGATGTGCAAATCGCTCAACATTTCTTCAATCCAGAGATCCGTGGCTTTGCGGAGTCTGAAAAAATCCGCAAAAGAGATCATTTGCCCAATTAGAAAACAAACTGCAGCAACGAACCATGATGCAGTCAAAAGATAGGCTATTCCAGCGCCAACGCATCCAAGAACAAGGACAGAAACCATCCATCGTTTTCGCAGTTCTTGGTACGAGTGGATTCCACGAGGAATGGTGCCCATGCTCATCCCTCGTTCCGCTTAGCAAGTTCCCTCAATTTGGTCATGGAGGCTTCATCGTCAAGTGCTTCCATCTTCCAGCCAAGTTTCTCCATGTTGCTTGCAATCATGGCATCAGCAGCAACGGTCATTCGCTCATGCGTCATTTGCAAGAGCAGGGCGATGAGCAATCCTCCACCGACTGCATAATGCCAAATCGTCAGGTACGCAATGATGAGGAGAAAGACGGTTGCAACGCCTGCTCCAAGGATTGTCCTTGATTTTAATCGAGCCTTGGATTCGATGGCATCGAGAATGGCAACAGCATGTTCTCGCTTGGTCGCCATGAACAATCCAAGGAATCCAAGGTTCTCAAGATACCGCTAGTCAAACAATTCAGCGATGAACTCGTCACTCATTCTTCGGTACTGTCTTCGCATACGCTCTTCTTCCCGATTCTGAACAAGAACACTGTCGGTCATTGTAACGTGTTGACGTGGTTCAGAAGCAAGTTGTGTGAGCAATTCAGCAAGATTCTGTTGAATGGAAGCGGTCTGTTCGGTTTGAAGTGCAAGAAGTCGTTCCATTGCAACAAACATCCGATCTTGACGACTGGTTCGATCTTCCAGTGCGGACGATTGAGCGTTCATCGCCTCTTCCTGGCGCTTGAGCAATTCTCGAGCAGCTGGTGTACCAATGATATCTCTGCGATGGAGTTCAGCCTGAACATTCGACAGCGATTCCTGAAGTTGGTGAATGTTGTGGGCAGAGAGATTCAATTGTTGACGAAGTTGCATCCGTTCTCGTTGCAATCCTTTTCGCTCAGCACGATGGATCGTCGCCTCACAAACAAAGACGCTGACAATACCTGCCAAGACAGCAACTTCTGGATGCGCTAAGCGCCATGTCACAAAACTCGCCCATACCATCCAGCCACAGAACATACTCGCTAAGATTCTCATACTGAGAATATCCGTCGGGACTCTAATAAGACACCATTGGGATGTCCATTGGAGCCCATGTTTGAGCAGTGGGTACGCACGAATAGGACCGACTGTAATCCCTTGCATTCGTCAAATTTGTTTCCATGGGCTTTTCGTACAAACCCTTGTGGATATGCATAAACTACACCTTCACTACTCAATGAGATTTCAATCACATTCGTTTGACCGTTTGAGTTTTGCAGATGAATTCCTAAGTTGATATGATCATCCTGTTGTCGGAGAAAGTGATAAAGAAGGATTGCTGTTCGTTCTAGCATGAAACAATTCATCGTCATACTTTTCCTAATGTCTGCCTCACTGAGCGGATGCTTAGGAACAGACGAGTCAGCTAACGAATCCGCGTTCGAAGGACATTACCATGGCTATGATTTTTCATTCGGTCTTGATTTTGATGAAGGAACTGGTGAGTACATCGTCTATCCTCGTTACATCACTTGTCCCGAAGACCTTGAGGCTGAATATCAATCGATGATGTCCGAAGTGGAAACAGATATCCATCCCTTGGGTTCTGTGTTAATTGAGAACGACTGTATTTATCTAAATTATAGGCCATCAATGTATGGTTTTGTTTGGAATTATTCCTCATCAGATTACATTATTTCAGAGGGCGGTCAACTATTAGAAATCACATTCTCTAATCCAGAATCCATAGCAGAAACATTGGTCGTGGGGACGAATGGTGCTTTCTTCGCTCCCACTTCCTCCCCAAGTCCTGTCTGTTTGTTTGCGGGAGGTACTGTCCCCGGCACTCCACTAGGTGGGGATGATATGTACGCGATGGATGAAGAAGAACTCAATGCTGCGATTGAATCTCACCTGTCGGTTTTCACTAATTCATCCATCATGAATGACCCTCGTGCTAGTTCATGTGTAACATCCCAACTCGGTATTCAGGGATGGCTGGAATCTTGGAACGAAGACAACACCGACGGCGATCTTGCCCTCTATACATTTGATGCAAGCGACAGTCAAGGTACACCATCCAACGGCACAAATGATAGCCTTGTGATGGTAACCATGACCCAAGGTAGCGACATCAACTGGGCTTCAGTAAGCATACAGGTCAGCGTGGACGCCTCCGCCCCATTTTCCTGCGATAATCCTGGGCAAAGTGGTGGTGAATGCCAACTTGTGGAATTTGGTAATACTGATGACCAAGTATGGAGCGTTGGTGATGGTATAACCTTGCACGAAAATGGTCTCGACCTTTGTTCTGACGTGTGCAGCCTTGACATCAAAATTCTAGACACACGTGAAGGAAAGCTCATCTACGAATTCACGGGTGTTACCGCTGAATAACGCTTCAAGGATGTAAGTTCATGATAGCCATCGGAAACATGATTGTCATCAACGATTGCAGATCCTTCAGGCGTTCAATTCCAATGTTTTAGGCCATGTACAAGGGGCCCCCTTGCGCTCATATAGGAGCACGTCGGTAGCGATTGATTCGCCCCACTGCGAGCCCTCTGAAGAGGTCAAAACGAATCAGTGGGTTTGTGCAAACGCCCCTAGATTCGTTAGAATAAACACTGAATCAATGATTACATCCTTATCATTCAATGACGTCGGCTGAATTATTAAATCCTAATGCAGCAGAGCATCCCGACATGGAAGGTGACTCACAGATGCTACAAGATTTCTACATTATTTCCAAAGAGCCAGATACTGGTCCTGTCGTGGTTGGGCTGGTCCTCATGGGAGGGTTTTCTGCACTCTCTTTGTTTATTGCATTGGTTCCCATTCTCCAAATATTATTGGAAGGTTTCTCGATGGTGTTTGTGTTTAGCATCCCATTTCTTGTCATTCCGTTTTTCTTATTCCGATATGTCATACGCAAATATTCAACCTTACGACTTCAAGTCAACCACAATGAAGATTCAATTTATGCTGAAAGAGCATTCCAAAACAAGGTTTGGAAGAGAATTCGTAAACCAATTTCCGAGGCACAAATACTGGCTTATCATTACTACATAAT
>JBMYJV010000079.1:0-5384 GCA_049594755.1 Candidatus Poseidoniaceae archaeon | reverse complement strand
ATAACAAACAATAGGAATGTCATGCACATGAGAATGGTTGCAGTGGCCATGGCGATCGGTTCGACAAGTTCGAAGTATTTCGGCCTGGACATCAACTGGTCAACCAAGACGGGTAATGTGTCCCAAGCACCTGATCGCAGAAGAATCCAAGAAGCACCGAATTCCCCAAGTGAGAAGGCCATTGACAATGCTGCTGCGACAACGATTTGTGGCTTCAGGAGTGGAAGTTTGATTCGAACAAATCGCTGCAGTGTGGTATATCCGAGAACCTTGCCTGCATCATCGTAATCAGAACCAATTTCACGCATCGCAGGAAGCAATATGCGCACAACAAAGGGTGTCGTAAGCATGGCATGCGGCAGGATTGGCAAGGCATACCACGAGAACAGGACTGGCCAAATCTTCAGAATGCCGAGGAGAACTCCCAAGCCGATCATCACGCCTGAGAGAGCGAGCGGAAGCATGGACAATAGGTCCACAAGTTGAGCAAATCGAGTTTGGCCATTCTGCTCAAGACTATGGATGGATTGTGCAACAAAGAATCCGAGGATACAGGATACGACGAGACATCCACCTGAATACACCAAGGAATTGGTCAGTGCCTCTGGGATTGATGCATACGTAAGATCGCCTTTGAATGCGTAATCCCATGCGTCCAAACTCCACCGATACGATTCCGAGGTTCGGTTCCGAATCCGAACGGATGAAAGAACCATGAGGAAGAGCGGTGTCAAAGCATAGACGGTGGCAACAAAGACGCCGATGCGTGGAACAGTTGTTGGCTTGCCAATGTATTTCCTCGAGAAATTCTCAGAAACGAGTTCAATTTCGTTGGATTGTTTTTGCTGCCATCGTCCAGCAAGCGCAAGAGCGCTCAGAAGGACAAGCCCCTGAAGCGTCGCTCCACCAAGGACGAGGACGCTGACATCGACACGATACCCTGGGATACCCGCCGCCCCTCCCTCAACCGCCATGAGTGCTTCAAGCGTCCACATGTTTGGAGCAAGCCATCGTACAAGTGCAAACGAGGTGAATGAGAATATGAACGTGAATACGAATGCAGAGAGGATTGACGTTCGAAGCATTGGCCACCAAAATTGAGTCAAGCGGTTCAATCGACCATGGCCGATGGGAAGCATACGGAATGCATCCTCGTATCGGGGAGGGAGTGTCGATATCTTCGGTTCCACAAATCGAATCACAAGTGCGAGATTGAACCAAGCGTGCGCCAGAAGCAAAGCGATGATGTGGCCAGAGTGTTGAACACCGATCATCGAAGATAACGAACCGACAACTCCAGTCTCATTGCGTAAATCGATTCCAATGGAATCCAGCAAGCCTCCTTCCTTAATCAGAGCAAGAAAACCCATGGCTGCTACGACGGTTGGTGTGACAAATGGTAGTGTTAATGCTGCTCTGATGATGCCAACACGTTTCCACTCGTAGCGCCCCAACCACCATGCAATGGGTAGGCCGAGCATGAGGGTAAGGGTGGCTGATAGAATGGCTTGTACGAACGTGAAGACAACAGCATCCACGCCAAAGGGGTGTTGATCAAGATGGAGAATCGCCTGAATCGGATTCATGCCTGTGACGAATATTAACCGCTCGAGCGCTAAAACGAGCGGTACGAGAATCATTGCAAGGTACAAGGCTACAGGAATGCCCCGACCAACAGCCGTATTCATGTTTTCAACTCAGAGAGCCTGGGTCGCCTTACGCCAATCCATGAGCCATGTTTCCATTTCATCATCGATGCGTTCTGTGGTGATTTCGGAAGGTTGAGTTGGGACTGGGCTGTGGTATCTGTATCCATCCGTCTCTGGCAAATCTTGGCCTTCAAGTACGGAATACATGAGATTGTTTTCTGGCATGTTGATGTTGATCTCTTCACTCAGTAAAAATTCGATGAACGCATTTACAGCGGATTGTGAACCACCACCATTGACTTTTGCAGCATACTCGACTTGATGGAAGGATGCATAATCGATGTCAAGTGCACTAGAGATGGTGTAATTTCCTCCATAATAGGCTTCGACACCGGGTGAGTGGCAATAGGAAACGGTGAGCCATGCATCGCCAATGTGATCTTCTCCCCATACACCATAGCCTCCAGTGTAATGTGTTTCATACGCTTCAGTCCAGCCGGACGTGAATATGGCGTCGTTGTCTGCCATGGCTTTCCACCACTCCATCGCATCCATGCTGGATTGTTGTTCGAAGTAATCGATTGTAGCCGTCATGAAGGCACGTCCGGGCGAGGATGTTGTTGGGCTTGGGAATGCGGTTCTACCTTTCCACTTCTCATTGACCAGTTCTTCGAGTGTGGTCGGATAGGACACGTTGTTTTCTTCCAGAGCTTGAGTGTCCACGTTAAGGCAAACGTAACCTTGATCGAACGGTACGGCCATGTTTCCTGCGTACGGGACAAGAGCTTGTGGGTCAAGATCCGGCAGTGTTGCAGAGTGTGGTGCGAGAAGACAATTGTCCAGTGCTGTTTGCAGGTATGTGTTGTCAAGGCCCAAGGCGAGATCGGCTTGAGGTGCTTCCTTTGTCAGAAGAAGTTGCTCAAGGATACCACCTGCATCGTCTGTACGAATCATTTCGATGCTGTACCCGGTTTGATTGGTAAACTCTTGGAGCACTTCATCACTCAATGCAATAATGTCGTACGTAACGATGGTGAGTGTCTTGTCATCGGACGATGTTGTTATCACACACTCATCGTTGATGCTGTCTGTACTCAGACAACCCGAGAGCGGTGCGAAAAGAAGGACAAGTAGAATAAATCCAGTTCGGATCATGCCATCCCTTCCAGTGCATTGATGAGTCTATGGCAACGATCGACGACATCCAAGGGGCTTGTTCCGACGACATAGAGCGAGGGTTCCCATCCAAAATCTCCAATGTCGAGAATGACATCGATGTTTGAGCTTGAATCTTCGAGACCAGAACGATCTGCGTCAGCAAGTTCCCAACCGAGTTGATTGCATGCTTCTTGGACAGCATCGATGTCTGTTCCCTCGTAGTCACCAGGTGGGCGTATGTTCATGATGGCAGACTTAGAAGAATCGTTTTTGCGGGCTTCGAGCAGCATTTCGGCAAGATGTTTTGAGGACCCAAACTGTGGTTTGCCGTGAGTTCGAAGTTCTCCCTCAACAGCGTTAATTTTACCGGGTACTGCTGCGACATCCTCTGGAGTGGATGCTGAATTGAGGCATGCTGCGATGTTCATCCCAACCTTTGGGAGAACCGGTAGAAGCAGTCGAGCATCAAGCCGCCCAATGGCCCACTCGAGCCGTCGAATCAAAGCGTGCTCGTTTTGATCGACTTCGAGATCCAATCCAGTCAAGGTCTTGTCAAATCGAAGTACTTGATTTCCAGTGAATTGAAATTCGACAATGAATCGTTGCCTAAGTAATTCTTCAGTCTGGCCAACAGACAGCAATCCGCCTGCAATTTCTTTCGCCCATCCGTCAACAGTAAGTTCATCTGCAGAGCCAGGCAACTCCACGACTCCTTTCTGGTATTGTCTTGAAATGGTACTCTGTGTTGTACCGAGTATCGATGCGATGTTCATCTGTGACCATCCCTGGCCGCGTAGTTCTCGTGCAAGTTGCATGTGCAGGCGGTTGAGCCATGCGCTTCCGGTTTCTCCTAGCATGTGCCTGCGAAGTCAAGAGAGTTATTCAAACTATGTAAAGAAAAATGCATTATGCATATATTTGGAGAAGGAGATTAAATGACCATCTTCAAAGACCGCTTTGGCCACGTAACACCATGGAGGCGGAGCAGTTCCTCGACGATGTCCTCGCTCGCGTCAAGGACTTTCTCGCTGCAAGTCAAACCGAGTCGAGCATTCGATTCGCAGAACCTCCACAGTCACTCGGAAAGACGACCGATCTCAAGTTGCCACTTGAAGGCCGAGGTCTTGAAGCTGCTTTGGATGATGTCGAATCTGTTCTACGTCACTCTGTCCGCACAACAGCGCCAGGTTTCATGAATCCCCTGTGGGGAGGGCTCTCCATCGCCTCAATTGCGGGCGAATTGGTGACAGCTGCCACAAACACGGCGATGTACACATACGAAATTGCACCCATTGCAACCTTGATCGAATCCACCATTCTCAAGCGGATGGCGGAACTTGCTGACTTCGGAACCAGTCAAGGAACCTTGACGACCGGTGGTTCAAACGGAAACCTCCTCGGAATGTTGTGTGCTCGACAAGCCAAGATTCCACTGTCGTCTCATTCCGGATTCGATGGTACGAGTATGGTTGCGTTTGTCTCAGAAGAATCGCATTATTCATTTAGCATAGCATCGAATGTAATCGGCATAGGTCACTCGAATTTAATCAAAGTCCGCTGCAATGAGGAGGGACAAATGCTGCCTGAAGCACTTGATGAGGAGATACAACGTGCACTCGCTAGCGATCAAATCCCATTTGCAGTACTGGCAACGAGTGGGACAACTGTTCGGGGTAGTTTTGATCCTCTACGTGAAATCGCAGGCATTGCCCACAAACACAATTTGTGGATGCATGTAGATGCTGCTTGGGGCGGTTCGTGTCTCTTCTCTTCACGCTATCGTTCGCTGATGGATGGAATTGAACTCGCCGACAGTTTTTGCTGGGATGCGCACAAGATGATGGGCATACCGCTCATCTGTTCAGCCTTTATTGTCAAGGATGCTGATATTCTCCGGGCTGTATGTTCGACGGGTCAAGCGGCTCACTATCTCTACCATGATACCGGTGCAGAAATTGACCTCGGCCGTTTTTCCCTTCAATGTGGTCGACGAAATGATGCACTCAAGCTGTGGCTTGCATGGCGTGAGATTGGCGATGCTGGTTGGGCTTCGATGCTTGAACGGTTCATGAATTTGGCAGACCACTTACAGAAGCGCATCGAGACTCATGAAGCCTTGGAAATGGTCAGTGACCGAATGTGGACCAATGTTTGCTTCCGCTATGTCGGTGAATCTCCTGAGGAAGAACTCAACCGAATCAATGCGGAATTGCGTGAACGTCTCGTTCAAGACGGACGATTCATGGTCAGCCGTAGCACGGTGGACGAGAAGATCATCTTGCGCTCAGTCATTGCGAACCGCAACATCACAGAATCTTCGCTTGATTCCTTCTTGGACCGGGTGGTATCCCTTGGAAAGGATATTGAGCGAGGTTTGCCCCAACGATAATTAGGATAGGATAGGAATGAGCGATGGAGAACTAATTCGAACCGCGTTGTACGATGAGCACGTAGCACTTGGAGGGAACATTGTTGATTTCCATGGTTTTGAGTTGCCTATTTGGTATTCGAACATCAAGGCTGAGCATCTCGCAACCCGAGAATCCGCCGGTCTCTTTGATGTCTCTCACATGGGTA
>JBMYJV010000078.1:0-5404 GCA_049594755.1 Candidatus Poseidoniaceae archaeon | reverse complement strand
GCGCTTCGCTTACGGTCTGATTCAATGGTAGTGCGAGATGTTCCCCTTCGACATCAAGGATGTAGTTCGGATGAATTCGAACGGATGGGATGCCCTTCGTAGCAGAGGCATGCGGTGCTCTCCACAATGTATTCGGTTTCAATTCATCTTCAAGATGTTTCAATCGTTGGTTCCAACGTTTCTGATCGTTCGGACTGGATAGAGGAGCCAACATGTTCTGGATTTCACCGAGTGTTTGACCAAGCCACTCAGGTGATGGTTCGGTCAAATTTCCTGCGGGAAAGACAACCAATGCATCTTTGCCATCGAGCATCATTCCTCCAATAGGAAGAAGAAGATTGGTCGATTGAAGTCTTGAATGGATGTCCTTGTTCTGATGCAATGAAGATGTTCGGTTGCTCGTTGGAATCGAGTATGCAAGGGCGATGTATGACGAATCAAGAAGCAAAAGCGTTCGGTTTCCATCCGTTTGAACAACCTCAATCGTTGATGGTTTGAGGTCATCGAAGACACCCCAAGAACCGTTTTTTTGTGGAGTCCACCATTCGGATTGGAGGCATGTTTGGACATTCCAGCACGATACCGCGCCCCATTTTGTTTCAAGTTGGCCAGCTTCAATGGCTTCATCAATGGAGGAAAGGGCAATACCTTCCGGCCACCAGTACTCGTCCTCCATGAACAATCCACACTGGCCCTTCCCATTCAATGTGTCTTTGTTGTCAAGGGGATGCAATGAAACAAGAGAACCGTTTGGAAGAGTTGGGACGGCCATGGGAATCAGCGAAAAGATGGGTGACGTCCTCGGCCAAGCGGTTGAGGCAAAACTCCTTCGCGAAGTTCTCGAGCACGATATCCAACCGAAGCATCTCGCTATCATCATGGATGGCAATCGCCGGTTTGCTTGGCGATCGAATCTTGCCACACACGTTGGACACCGAATCGGTAAACAGCGACTCGAAGCGGTGCTGGATTGGGTCCTCGAACTCGGCATTCCATGGTTTACTGTCTATGCACTTTCAACTGAGAATCTGAACCGCCCTGAAGCAGAACTCAAGACGTTGTTCAAGCTCTATGTTGAGGGGTTGAAATCGATTGCAGAAGATCCACGAATTCACGAGAACAACGTTCGAGTGCAAATCATTGGACGAAGAGAACTTCTTCCTCAGCACGTCAACGATGCCATCGATTATGCCGAATCAAAAACTGCTGAATACGACGATTTTGTCTTCACAGTATGTCTTGCATATGGGGCTCGAGAAGAACTGATTCATGCCATCCAAAACATTGCTGAGCTTCACAAATCTGGCGATTTAACCCTTGAACAGATTACGGAACAAACGGTTTCAGAGCACCTCTACACGGCAGACATGCCAGACCCTGACCTCGTTATTCGAACCAGTGGTGAAGAACGAATCAGCAATTTCTTGTTGTGGCAAATGGCGTACTCTGAACTGTACTTTACCGATGTGTTCTGGCCCTCGTTCAAGAAGAAAGACCTTCTCAAGGCAGTTCAAACTTATCAAATGCGAAAGCGACGATTTGGTGAATGATATGGCTCAATGCGATGAATGCCAAGGCTATCTCAACCCAGCATTGGCTGTGGATGCATGCGTGCGTCAAGGCGATTCCATACTTCTTGTTCAACGGAAATTTCCTCCATCTGCAGGCTCATGGGTCCTTCCTGGCGGTTTTGTTGATCAAGGTGAGCGACCTGAAGAAGCCGTCCTTCGCGAATTGAAAGAAGAAGCAGGGCTCGATGGAACAAACCCACAACTTCTGATGGTGATGGGCGATCCTGCCCGAGACCCAAGGAAACACATCGTCAGCATCGTCTACGAAGTCGAAGCAACTGGAGAACCCATTGGAGGCGATGATGCACAAGATGCTCAGTTCTGGCCCATTTCAGAGATTCTCGAGGGAAGGCTTGTGCTTGCCGGCGATCATGGTGATATTGTTGAGGCCTGGCTCAATCAATCAATTCAGAGCCAATGAATTCAGCAAATTGCTGACGTGCATTCGGCCATTCTGAAAGCTCGAGCGCGTCTGTCAAATGCAATCCTGCCAGGAATCGAGCATGGATTTCTTCGACGTCATCACCCGTCTTTAATCGAAACAATGGATATCCATCCGCTTCCAATCGATCGAGGAATCCACGTTTCGCATCGCTTACGAGGAGTGTTGGGACACCCATCAAGACAGCCTCACTAGCAACGGTGACGGATTGTGAAATGACACCATCTTGCATCGATAGCATCGACGTGAACTCCCACGCATCTCCAGCATAGTGACTCTCATCCGCTTGCGTTGAATCAATTCCGTCCAACAATGAATCTGGAATGGCCAGAATCTCAGCAGCATCATGAACACCATCTCCAAGCAATCGACGTACAGCAATTTTCGGGATGGCTGCCACTTGTTTTGGACGTAATTGAGGGCGAAGGTGGACCATTCCATGCAACCCATCCAAACGATGGATTCTTGCGCCCTTCTTCTGGAACCGTTCAAGCCATCCTCCATCGATCGAAGTGTTCCAATGTATTGGAACCATGACATCGGTTGCAGCATTTACAGCAAGACGATGTGCAAGATGATTCACCTCGGTATCCGAGATGTACCATCGCATTGGAATCTTCAACCGCTTTGCAACTCGCAATTCCAACGGGGCTCCAACAGAAATGATTCGATCGAATCCTCCACCTGAACGTTGTGCTTGGTTGAGAAATCGACGTACGCTTCGCATACGCTTCCATGCCACTCGTGCTCGTTTTGCACCGATTGGACGCTCAACCCAGAGTTGTTGACGTTTCGGTAAGACACCCTCTGAAGAGTCCAACAGTTGTCGTACTTCCACTCGGTCTGTTGCAATCAAAACATCCGATGTTGTTCCACTTCGGATAAATGGAGCGAGCAACCGCACATGTGCTGGATGGTCCAAAACCCAACAGGTGCGCATACAACGCCCAGTGGCTCGTGGTTAATGTTCATGAGCATTCAAGGATTAGCACCTTCATGAAAGAAGCAATCTCGCTCGATGGAATCGTAACATATGCACCATACACACCAGGAATACGCCATGGTCAACACTTCTGGCTGTCTGGACAAATTGCCATCGATGGAGACCTCGATATCAAATCGCAGACCGAAGGAGCCCTCGCAAAAATCGATGCTCTCTTGGAGGCAGGAGGCCTTTCCAAGAACGATATCTGCTTTGCACAAGTCCTTCTCGATTCCATCGAGGATTATGGAACAATGAACGAAGTCTATGGTGCATGGGTTGCAGACATGGATATGCCTCCAGCACGAGCTGCGTTTGAAGCAGGTGGATTGCCGAAAGGTGCTCTTGTCGAAATCGTTGTTCAAGGCGTCACATCTTGAGGAACGACCATGCCGGGTTCGCCGTATCTTGAGGAGCCTCCCAAAGGTCTCCTGACGTGGCCTGTTCTCATACGGATGACTGTTCCAACATTGCTGGCTCTCACAATCGCAGCATGGTGGACTGGATTTCTTCTTGAATTCCTCATTCTCTTAACAATCACTGGACTGATTCTATTGGTTGTGCGACGATAGGCACCCTTGAAAACAAAGAGGATGAGCAGAACACATGACGGAATGGCCAGTCTCGTGTTTCAAAGCCTACGACATTCGTGGATTGTCTGGCGATGAATTGAGCGATGAATTCGCCTATCGACTTGGACGCGCACTTGCAACCTATCTCGAATGCGATTCCTATGCCGTTGGACGAGACATTCGCGAATCAAGTCCTGGTTATGCATCAAATTTGATTCAAGGACTTGTTGATTCAGGTGTTCGAGTTCTCGATCTCGGCATCGTTTCAACCGGATGCGTCTATCATGCTTGTTGGACACTCCCTGTCGATGGTGGCGTCATGGTCACAGCATCTCACCTACCTATGCCAACACACAACGGATTCAAAATGTGTCGAGGAACATTGCCGCTCGCAGGCGAAGAGATTCAAGAATTGAAGCATGTCTTCCTCGATGGAAACTTCCGTGAAGGACAAGGCGAACACATCGACCATCCACATGAGGATACGTATCTCCAAGCCATCGTCGATTCAACAGGAACGTTAGCACGACCAGTCAAGGTCGCTGTCGATTGTGGCAATGCAGTTCCAGGACCTGCGATGACCAAACTCCTCGACATGGTCGGAGCAGAACACATCGATCTCTACTGCGACTGGGACAACACAGAACCAAACCACGGTGCAGATCCAACCCGAGAATACAACATGGTTGACCTCGCAAAAGCAGTCGTCGAACATGGATGTGAACTCGGTCTTGGTGCTGATGGTGATGGCGACAGAATCGGAGCTGTTGATGAGAAAGGAGACTTCGTCTATCCAGACCGACTCATCGCTTTACTCGCAGACGACGTCGTTGGAAGCGAGGAAGGAAAGGACCTCCTCATTTACGATGTGAAATGTTCCATGAACGTCGAGAAGGCCATTGTTTCAGCAGGTGGCCGACCAATGATGGCCAAAACAGGGCACTCGTTCATGAAGCGTGTTCTTGCTGAACATCCAGACTCATTGATGGCTGCAGAAATGAGCGGTCACATTTTCATGAACGATCGTGGATGGTACGGATTCGATTGTTCCTTGTACAACGCTGCACGTCTCCTCGAACTCTGGTCTCGTAGAGATGCAACCTTCAGTGAAGAATTGAATCGACTTGCACCCAACCTTCCAACAACTGGAGAAGTCAAAGTTCCATGTGCAGAAGAAGACAAGTTGGAGACAGTGGAAGCCATCAAGAACGCTTTCTCAGACTACGAAGCATCGACCATCGATGGAGTCCGAGTTCGATTCTCAGAGAATGGAGAACAAACAGGATGGTATCTTGCTCGTAAATCAAACACGGAACCCATTCTTGTTATGCGCGTTGAAGCACTGAATCAAAACAAACTTGACGAAATGCTCGCACTTATCGATGAGCGAATCAGTCCGATCATCAACATCGAGAAGTTACTGGCTTAGAGCCAACGTCCATCTTCATCGGTCGTTGCTGTCAACGTCGATTGCCATAGGTTGGAAATTGCTTCAGTATCCGTAATCTTTCCAACTTGAATGTGATAAACATAGCCTTGTGCGTTTACGAAAAGAACGTATGGAATGTTGCTCAATTCAACTGCTTGAGCAAGAGACGGATGAAGCATGAATGGCCGATCAACGGTTCGATTCAAGTTCGATTCCGTCTTGTTATGCCAAGCATCCATGTCACTGTAATCCTCACGTCCATCGTAAGAGAACACCATCATTTTCCCTTCTGGAAGGGTTTGGTCGTATGCATCGAGGGTTGCCTCACAATGCGCACACCAAGGAGCAGAGAAATAGGCAACATAAGACGTGTTTTCGAACATAGTCCCATTCATCTCTGAGGAATCA
>JBMYJV010000077.1:0-5516 GCA_049594755.1 Candidatus Poseidoniaceae archaeon | reverse complement strand
TGCAGATCAGTTGCCTGGCACGTCCATTGTTTATGCCGTGTCCGATCGAGATGCCTATCGTCGCACGCTTGAGTTGTACCTCCGCGATGCGCTGTTGACCCGTACAGAGCAGCTGTTGTTGTGGGAAGAGCGCAGGCGACTTGGAATTTCGGATGAAGAACACGATCGTCTACTCAATCAACTTCTTGAGATTTGGAAATCGCAAGGAAAGACCGTGACCATTCAACGGTTCGAAAAAGCAGGAGGGAATGCTGATGTTTAGGAACAAGACGCTTCCTATTCTCCTTGTTGTTTTGCTCGTTGGACATCTTGCTTTACCATTCGCTGATGCAACAACGACGAGCGCACGCTCAGGGCCTGATTTCCAAGTTAACGAGGTACTCTTTGACGGAGCAGGTTCCGTCTTTACCAGCAGTGGCTTGGTTCTCGCCCCAGACACGCACACCGTTAGGATTGATGTTTCAAATGCAGGCTCATCCTCCGGTAACGCTTTCCTTTCTCTGGTCCACAAAGGCTCTCCGAACGCAGCCGAGCAGATTGTAAATACCGTCGACCTTGGTGTTATGGCCGCGAATTCAGGGCCTACGACTTACTTGATGAGTTGGACTGCAACAACAGGACCGTCACAAACTCTGTTTGCTCGCATTTCAGGCGCCAACGACGGGAACATCGCAAACAATGAGTATCGAAGAGATTTTGATGTCGAACGTTTGCTTGATTGGTCCATTACGACCCCTGAAACGCTTCCGACCATTACCTCAGGAAGCACAAGCGCATTCTTAGATCGTATCTCGCACAAATTCAATGTCTCAGTCGTTAACGACGGAGTTATGCCATTCTCTGCTCGTATGCAGATCGTACTGACAAATGCCTCGGCTACGCCATCGACGGTTAACATCGATTCAGAAATCAAGACCATTCATCCACCATCTACGTACAACACAAACATTGGAATTGTCGAGGCATTACCTCTCAACGCTACGTTTGACGCCTCCTCATTTTCAGGCTTGTGGAACATGTCTGTTCGTGTCATTTTGGATGATGGAAGCGGGCCCGTCACGGATACATACAAGGAATTTGACGTAACATTTAGTGACTACATAGCAGAACTCATCGGTGCTGCAAAGCGCACCACCTCGCCAGGCGATTCGACCACACTGTTTTACACTGTGAAGAATATTGGGTCGACGACAGACAGTTTCACCATCAGCGTTAGTTCCACTCAGGGATGGGCGGACACCTCCCTTGACGGCACCTTCACAGATTTCCTCATAAGCGGAGCGACCACTCTGGTTCCCGTACACGTCACCGTCCCGCACGGTACCTCATTGTCTGATGTTGATATCATCTCATTCTCAATCACCTCTGCTGGAAGCGGTTACACCTTGTCCAACACAACTCGAGTGATGGCTGGAGAGTATCTTGAGGCCACAGTCGATATAACAAATGACACGACATACGTACTTCCAGGAAAATCGGATACAATTGCATTCAACGTCACGAACACTGGAAATGCTATAACATCGTTTGATCTTGTTGCAGGATTCACATCGAATCCTCTCAATTGGGTTCACAACATATCGATTGATAACACAGGTGAATTGGCTGTTGGACAGACGGTTTCAGGGTTTATTGAAGTTGAAGTACCGCCCATTCAATTGCCACTCGTCCCTGCAGAAGACAACGCCGCGGGGAGCAGCTTGAACGTATACGTAACAGCGGTAGCTGACGCTGGAAGCATCCCGATCTCGGATTCAGGCCAGATTGAAGTACGACCTGCCATTGTCGTCGACCCTGGCCTTCCTGTCGATACGATTTATTTGACACAGAACGATGTTCTCAATGCTGGTTCGACAATCGGCGTCAATGAAATACTTGGTCTCAATGTTCAGGTTCGCCATAATTTGGTTTCCGACTTGTCAGAAACCATTGACGCAGACATCACTGTGGGCGATATTTCCTTCGAAGCGCTCACTTCAGGGGGATTTAATGAAGCCGATCGCTGGAATGCATCAGTAACTCCGAATCAGACTTCAGGTCTCACACTCGGTGAGTCATTCCCTGCATCACTTGGAATTCAAAGTCGAGTCGGCCAAATACCGCTCGCTGGCACAGTAAGGATTCCGGTAACAACGACTCCAACACTCGGAGGTGTACACACTGCCTCCTCAGTGTATGCTCCGACAATTGAACAGAATCTGTCAATCGTTGTGCCGAGGGTTGTCAATGCAGAGATTACGGAGACTGGCCCCCTCGATGCGAATGTTGGTGTAGACACAGATTTCATGTTCACATTTGCAAACACCGGGAACGATCGTTCTGATTTCCGCTTGGAAATTGTCGAGAACTTACCCTCTGGTTGGTATGCAAATTTGACGACAACAAGTCCTGACAACACCATTCTAAACCTTGCAAGTGATTTTGAAGATTATCCAGCATCGAGTGGCGCTCACCTCTCACTGGTAACATTGACTGTCAAGACCGATTCACTTGCGCCGTCAGGACTCCTTCAGCCAATTACTGTTCGCTACTATGATCTTGATACTGGCGCGTACATTGGAGAGCAGACGATGGACATCCGCGTTGGTGAAAGCATCGATGCAACGCTTTCGCCCACCAGCCAATCGATTGATATATCTCCATATGAGCAACTTTCTGCGTTTGTCAACATTCAAAATACAGGAAACGCACCAACAACATTCTCTCTATCGTTGGACGATGGAGGATACGACGATGTATCCTTTGTACTCGATAGCGAATCCAGCGTCGTCGTCGCAGCAGGTTACGAATCCTCTGTTCGTGTCAACATCATTCCTTCAGCGGATGCAAGTGCTGATGAATTCTACATGGCTATTCTTACCGTATCGATGTTGGATGAAAATGGAGATTTGGTCGAACTGAACGCAAATATTGTTGCCAACCTGTCAGAAATTCATGATGTTCAACTGACTGCACCTGATTCACTCGCAGCAATTCCCGGAACAATCGTGACGATTCCGTTTAGTTTGGAAAATACAGGTAACCTTGTCGAAACGGTCAACATCAACATCACTGTTGACGGTGGTTGGTCGACTACACCGACCGTCCAGTCGTTTACTGTGCCAATCGATGCAATCAGCGACGGCTCATTCGATGTGGCGATTCCTGCCCTCGATGGAACCGATAATCTCCTCGATGGAGCCGCTCATGATGCGAATTTGACGGTCTACAACCCGGATACGGATGAGGTTTACGTCCTCAAAAAGGTGCAACTGATCGTTGCTCCAGTGTTCACGTACACCATCGAGGGATGGGAAAGCGAGTACTTCTTCCACGAGGGAGATAATCGCCAATGGAACGCCATCCTCACCAATACAGGGAACAAGGACGTCTACGTTGACATTGGCTACGAAGTTCGTGCACCTGGCTTAACGACTGCCAGCGATGACTGGCTCGTCAATACGGGAGATTCATCGACGCAGTTGCTCCTGCGACGAAACATTCCTACTCAACTGACTGTAAGCGTCGACAAGAACGCTGCAGGCAGCAGTAGTACAACACTCTCGACTGCAGCGGACCTTCGTGTCACCATCGTGCCAACCGATGTTGAAGTCGATGGAAGCGGTGAATTGATGACGTCACTCAAGATGAAGCGACTGTTTGATGTCGGATATGCGGACAAACTCCAAGCACCAGCAAACGACGATCCTGTAACCGTTCCAATCGAGTATTCACACATTCCGTACCTCAATACGGCTCCTGCGTCTTACTCTATCGAGTTTTGTGGAATCGAACGCATCCTCGACATTGCAGGCCTCGGCCTTGACGAAGAGGATTACGTCTGGAACATTTCACTCATCAATCTCGAGGGAGAAGAGAGCGTGCATTACATCAATCTCTCCGCCCCGTGTGTTCCGGGAAGCGAACTGATCGAACTTCCCGAGCGACCTGCTTACGTCCTCTCTCCGAATCTCATTTTCAATGTCAAGGTCCCTGACCGGCCATACATTTTGCCTGGTGACGGGTACGACATCACAATGCGATTGCACCATCCGGACCCGAACGAACCAATTACGGAGGAAACATTCCGATTTGCATTGAACGTCTATGCTGACCCGATGATTGACCCCGATTCTCAACGACTCGTCGATTCCGAAGGGAATGAGCTTGACTTCATCATGGAAGGTCAAACAACCTACATTGAGTTTGATTTGAAGAACGAGGGAACAGCACTTGCAGTCGGAATTGCATCTCAACTCGTCTGTGATGGTTTGGTTATCGAGGATGCTCCGCCCTTTACTCCATTCCTTGCGGAAGGCGAGGTTGAAACCTTGCGCTGGAAAATCACTGGTGAAACGTTGGATTGGTGGGATCAAAGCAAGGGTGCCGACTGTACAGTGAGCATCCAATCCGACTATGCACTCAACAACGTTGTCGAAAACGACGTTGTGGCTTTCATCCAAGAAGTCGACTCAAACGCTCCTTCTACACTCACTGCGTTTGCAGGATTCGGTATTGCGTTAATTGTCACCATCGGTCTGCTCGGTCTGACCAATCAGAACGAGAAATACCGCCTTGGTGCAGTCTACTCAGGTGTCATCATGCTTGGCTTCCTCTTCCATCTCTACGATGCAACATGGTGGGGTCCTGTTTCGATCGTCCTTGCCTCGCTCTGGGTTTGGAGAATGGCATGGCGAAGCAGCGAAGAATTCCGCTACATTCACGAAGATTACCAACGTGCTCGAAAAGGCATCTCGACCATCTACGCTGATCATTTCCAAGCGCTTACCGACTCACGTCGGCAACTCACCATCATCCTCAGTCTGCCATTGCTTGGGTTTGTTGGCGTCGTCTTGGGCTTACCTCCACAAATGACACCAGATGAGGCCAACCTGATTTCGCTTGTAGGCTACATCCTCGTATCAACCATCGTTGTTTGGTTCATCCTCCGACGTGCCAACAAAATGTATGGTACCCTCTACGGCAAACTCACGGACATTGAGGTTAAGGCGACACGAATCGAACGTGACCTTGGCGATCCCGCACGTCTTCTCAACGACCTTGCTATGGATGGACTCGACCTCTCAGCTATCCTTGAGCAACCTCAATCGGTTGCAAGTTCGGACGGTCAAGCAAACACAGAATCTCCAGAGGAGGTGACATCGAATGGCGAAGAGCAAGGCTGACCAGGATGATTTCATCATGGACTCGGAATTGGGGGACGGTGATCTCTCCGATGCGCAAGCCGCGATTGCAGCTTCCAACGAATCCGCTCAGCGTTTGATGCAGGCCAGCCGAGAACTCGAATCTCTCGTACAGAACGTCGTTAGCGATGAGGTCAACTCCCTTGCAACAACAGAACTTGACCTGCTCCAAGCAAAGACCTTCCTCGAAACACACCGATTGCGCCGAGCCCGCAAGAGCGTCCGTCGTGCAGAAAAAGCACTCAATGTTCTCGAGGAAGATGTCCTGTATCTCCGACGCAGTATTGCCATGTTGCATCGATTGTTGCGAGAAAAGGCTCTTGCTGAAGAAGA
>JBMYJV010000076.1:0-5636 GCA_049594755.1 Candidatus Poseidoniaceae archaeon | reverse complement strand
CGCTACTTCCGAAAGTGAGGTGTCAATACCGCCGCTATCCATGGATTCCATCAGCTCGGATTCATCTTCGAAGGTCCATCCTTCGGGATGCTCAGTAACGAAGCTCTCAACTTCTTCTTCGATGGAGGTCGTCTCGATTTCTTCTTGATCAGAGTCACCAGGCGTCGGAATCGTGACCGAGCCGCCACCTCTCTTGAGAGACCGTTTGATTGTCCCCCAATTCTTATGCTGCGCAGAGAGAACACCTGCAACACGAATGAGGAGCGTTTGACGATTGCCTGAGCGTGGAAGTTCCAAGGCTTTGCACAGTGCGTGAAGATCATCTTTGGTCATCTTGTCAAGGTTCTCTTCCTTGAGTTGTTTTGGATCGTGGTTGAGGTGCAGGTAAAGACGTTGGCGGCGGGTTCGTAGTGAACCAGTTTTCTTGATTCCGAAGACGCCGAGGAGGTCGCCGAGGTCACTGTTGAGGATGTTTTTGAGACCATCCAAGGTCAAATCCCACTCTGGTAAAATGAGGTCGCGAATCAATTGAGCCCGGAGATACTCAACCGAGCCGTTTTTGGCCAGACCATAAGCCGAAGCAATCTCCTTGAGGTCCTCAAGACGTGCCTGATAAAGTTCAGACAAGAGACTCGAACGATTGCTCATTGCTTCACCTAACCGTTGTTGTTTCCTTACAGTATATGTGGTTTCGCTGTCAAATCAGCATCAATGAGCCGTTTTTCGCTTGTATGAACGAGTACGAGATACCCCTCAATCAAGGTCGAATTCGGCTAAACCTTCAAACACATTCGCCATACAGGGAATGTCGGTGAGTCTATGGTAACCGCTGAAAAGACCGCACGAACCATGCTCAAACAAGCCAATGAGTTGGGCAACACGCTACGTGAAATTGTTCGCCGTGATCTTGCCGATGAAACACGACGGTTCAACGACACACTCAACCAACGAATTCAACTCGCGAGCGAGGCGATTATTCAAGCGGTAAAAGCCAAGGAAGCCATCGCCGCAGGTGCATCCTCCATCAACGGTAAATTAGAGAAAGCACACCGACGATATTCGAAGAACAACAATCTGGAAGAGTTTCGGAGCGTATTACAGTCCACGCTTGTTGAAGTTCAACAACTACGAGAGCAACACGAGGCCGTTGCTGAGTCTCTAAGGGAAGCTCAAACACCAAGCCGTTCCGCTGTGGAAATTGTTGAGCGATTCGCAATCGAATTGCAAAAAGCAGCAGGTGGATGGGAAGCGACTGGTCGTGAAATTGACGAAATCATCGCCAATCTCTGCGATCCGAATCCAGACGTTGCTCTGGTCGAATTGGAACGCTATCTCACAGAGAACGGGTTTGAAATTGTCCTTGTTGGAGAAAACCGCACCGAGGAGGCCTTGGAAGAAGCTCGACGACTTCTAGGCTACTCCGACTCATCGGAATGAATACGCATCATTGCCGGTCGCTCTTCATGGAATTCATCAGGCATATTTCGAATCTTACGGTTTGTTGCTTGATGCTCAGAAGTGAGGGTAGTTAGAACACTCCCCCACTCTTGCAGTAGATTCACCATAGCAATCCGATGCTTCT
The DNA here is from genome assembly GCA_049594755.1 of Candidatus Poseidoniaceae archaeon. Lineage (GTDB taxonomy): Archaea > Thermoplasmatota > Poseidoniia > Poseidoniales > Poseidoniaceae > MGIIa-L2. The sequence continues at coordinate 4,054 of JBMYJV010000076.1, read as the reverse complement.
CAATGGGCCCGACTTGTTCAGCACAAGCACTCACCTTTCCATCGACACTCAAGGTCTCGATTCGCATCTCAACACGTGTTCCCGACTCGCGTACTTTCTTTTCCGTATCGATCATTGCAGACATGGTCCAATCATCGTTGTTTCTTTTTGCTTCGCGAAGAATGGTACCAACACCGCGTTGTTCAACATGGATTCCTGTGAGTTCGACAAGATCGCTCGGAATGCTTTCCAGTAGAGCAGATTCAATTCGATAGGCAAATTCGGCAGATGGGTCAAGAATGTGTTCCACTCTTTGCTTAGGAAAACCAACACGTCCAACAATAAGCGTGAATCCATTGAGCGGAGGAGGAACAAAGTGCGAGCGCTCTGGCGATCCTTTCTGCAATCCGAGCGTGTGTCGACGTGTTTTCCCAGAAAGTAGATTGTATTGGGAACGTTTCACGACGTAGCCATCAATCTCTCCGTCCAATCTTAACTCTTCGAGCCGTTCTATTTCCTCGCGGGAATCAACCTCTAGGCGAACATCAACATCCTCTTTCTCAAAGAGGTTTAGATCTTGACGCAATCGAAGCATTTGACGTTGGATGAGCGGATGTTGACAAACGATTCGTGCATGTTTGATGAGATATTCTGGTTTGTCATCGCTCACGAGAACCCAAGTTGGTTCTCGTCGTGACAACAATCCAACGATGGCAAGGTTGTCGCTCTGATGTTGATTCCAATTCTCTGGACTCATTGCAACCAGGTCACCAACACCGTCGTTCAGCAATGCAATCGCATCATCAATGGTTGGGGCTTGGCGGAGAATAGCGTTGAACGTCTTGCTTCTTTGCTCGAGAACCTTCTCAATTTGTTGGCGAACACCATCACCATGCGATGAAGTCGAAAGGAACACCAAGCGCTCATCTTCCATACATTCACCTCGGCTGAGGGCCCCTCAGCAATCTATGGGCGTAGCCCACTCGTTAAGAAGGACACCCTCGTCGTCTGTACTGTGCAAGCAATTTCTGAAGCACAGCTTCTGCGCCTTGAAGATCTTCGCGAGAAGGTCAACGTAGCGTTGGATGCGTTAGTTCAACGTGAACTGCAAAAGGGTGCCGGAGAGGTTGCACAACTTTCTGGTGAAATTCTACTCAGTGGTGGCAAAAGGCTACGTCCGCTACTTGGAATCTTCTGTTACGAGGTTGCCGGAGGCAGTGACATTGACGAAATCATGGACCTCGCTATGGCCTTTGAGTTGATTCACACAGCAACGCTCATTCACGACGACATCAACGATGCCGCCAAGTTGCGCAGAGGCGTTACAACCCTGCACGAACGCATCGGCCAGCCGAAAGCGATTATTGCAGGAGATTGGCTCTTCGTACAGGGGTATGGGCTCAGTGGACGATACACAAAGGAGTGCATTGATTTGATTCGAGAAGCATGTGCAAACATTGCGGTTTCTGAATTCAAGCAACTTGACCATGTTCTTGACCTCTCTACTTCACCCGAAGATTATCTTCAAATCGTTCGTGGGAAAACAGCGGGTCCATTCGCGGCTGTTTGTGAAAGTGCTGCAATCATTGCTGGTGCAAGCCAAGAACAATCACAAGCACTGGGACGATTTGGAATGGAACTTGGCATAGCCTTCCAACTCATGGATGACTTGCTTGATTTGCGAGGCGATGAACGCATGGGCAAGCCACGAGGAAAAGACGTGATTGAAGGAAAAATGACGCTTCCACTCATTCATGCTCTCACCTTGCTTCATGGAGATCGACGTCGTCAACTTGCTGAAATCCTCAACAACTTCAACGATGGAATGTGGGACGAACTCATGGGACTTCTCGAGACGTCAGACTCCATTACATACGCAGAATCTCTGATGCTCACACACCTTGAACGAGCCGTTCACGAGCTTGACCAATTTCCATCCTCAATGGCAAAATCGCTTCTCATGCAAGTGGCAGAAAACGTTCACCAACGACATGCTTGAGGTATAGTCATGGATGTTGAACATCGTGAAGTCATCGTTGTTGGTGCAGGTCCTGCAGGCACATCTTGCGCCCAACGCTTGGCTGAAGAGAACATCGATGTTCTCATCCTTGAACGTCGAGCAATTGTTGGCAATCCAGCACAATGTGGTGAATGCATCCCGAATTGGGGAGAAGTGGTTGGTACGTTCCACGGAATCGATGATCACGACTGGCTGAAGCGATCGTTTGAGTTTCCGGACCGGATTCAGCTTCACCGACTTGACCACATGCGCGTGTTCCTGCCCAGTGGAAAATCATACAATTTTGACTTGGATGCGTTCGCTGGTCATCGATTGCAATTCGATGGATACCTTGCTGAGAAAGCGGTTGAAGCCGGTGCAGAGATTCGAATGTCCGAACCTGTTACCAACGTCAAACGTCGTACGAAGACGGATTCGCTTCTTATCGTCACTGAAAAAGGACGCTACACATGTGATCTCTTGATTGATGCAAGTGGCTCCCTCGCCCATGTTGCACGATGTCTCCATGGAAAAGACAAGGATTACCGGCCTGCAGATCAAGTACCAACAGCCTACGCTCAAGTTCGTGGAAATGTTCCAGAAACATTCGATGTGTTCCTTGGAAGTGTAGCGCCGAAAGGATATGCCTGGATTATTCCAAAAGGACCGGATACCGCTAATGTTGGCCTTGGCGTTCGTGCTGGTGCGCTCAAAGGATCGGTCAAAGAACATCTTCAACAATTCTGTGAAGACCTTGGGTTCGAAATCCTCTCCATTGGAGGAGGTTGGATTCCAATGGGTGGCCCCATCAAAACGATGGTGGACAAGAATGTCATTGCAGTAGGTGATGCTGCTGGATTGGTGATGCCATCCAATGGAGGGGGGATTTCTCAAGCGATGATTTCGGGGTGTTTTGCTGCAGAGGCCTACATTGATTTCAAGCGGTATGGAACGCCGTTAACGGCTTACCAAGAGCGAATAGACTCTTGCTTTGGACGTGCCTTGAAAAATTCTCTCCGTTCGAAGAACATGGGGTATCTCATGTTCCAAAACGATTTCATCACCGAGGTCTTGTTGAGAATTCTCGGTCCAATTGGTGGCATCAAGCGGGCAATGGAGTGCGACAAGCCTCTGTGGGTTCTATAACATTGTATTGTTGTCGAAATTCATCGGTGTGTTCAAGTCTTATCGATGCCAGCGCAAGGTATGGCGAAGATGCAACACGATGACGAGGCCGTAAGCCCCGTCATTGCAACGGTTCTTCTTCTTGCCATCACAGTTATGCTTTCTGGCATGGTCTTCGTTCTCATGCAAGGTGCATTGAGTACTGCAGAAAAAGCACCACCTCAGATGACCGTGAGCGTCCGTGCTCTCGACAATGGCTACCATGTTGTCAGGATTACAACGCTTGACCAAACCCTTGATCCCGCTCGTGTCTCATTCCAACTCAACGAGCAAGGGAGTGATCTCAATTCTTCTCTTTCTGGATTTGTGAACGATGCTGAAGTATACTCAGTGATAGGATCCAACATTTCATTCCATGATCGAGATGCGAGTTACTCCATATCAGCCGGTGATTATTTCGTGATTCATTCAGAGGAAATAGGTGCTGACGAGGGTGTTTGGACGTTCGTACTCCTTGATGAAACCGTTCAATCCGTGCTTGTTCGGGTGGATTTACCACCGATGACGTCTTGATCAATCTTCAGCATCATTCAGTGCACGAATGAAGTTGAGTTGAGCGTTTTTCTCTCGTAGAGCACGCTGAAGGATTGTGAACACCTCGGAACCTGTTGAAGACCCAAGAGCTGATTGTCTGTCATCGACTTTGTCCAGGACAGCATTGGCCACTTGCCACAAAGAAGCTGAATCGTATGGTAAGAATTCTTCCTCGAGAATTAGGAGCATTTGCTCAAGATCAACATCTTCATTACGAAACATGGCATTGACATCGACGATGTGCTGTGCCCAATCGTGAAGGAAGTCGGACCAATCTTCTGCAGACAATTCACCTTCTAAATCATCGAGAAATCGAACCGTTGCACGAAGATAGAGTTTTCCTTCAGGCTGATCCTC
>JBMYJV010000075.1:0-5658 GCA_049594755.1 Candidatus Poseidoniaceae archaeon | reverse complement strand
AACTGCTAAAATCATCCTTGCTAGTGGCGTATTCTTAGCTCTCCATTTCGGTTTCTGGGTCACGTCGCTCGACTATACTTCTCTGACCCACTCATTGTTGTTCGTGACTGCTCATCCGTTGGTCATTCTGATTGGCATGTTTCTCTTCGTTCGGAAACCAAACCGATTGGAATTGGTTGGTGGAATCGCTGCTTTTACCGGTGCTGCGATTTCAATGCTTGATGCAGGTGATGTCCAAGGTGACCGTTCTGTCACCTTTTTTGGTGATCAATTGGCGTTCTTTGGCGCAGTCTTTGTGGTTGGTTACATCGTCTGTGGACGGATACTTCGAGAGTGGATGCCTCTGTTCCTCTATGCATTCCCTGTAACCCTCATTGGTGGACTCCTTTTGCTTCCTGCCTCATGGTTGCTTGAAGACGGTTTTTCTGAATTCGGAGCCTTTGGATACTTCGGGCACGAAACGTTGCTTTGGTTTGTTTTGTTGGCATTCATTGCAGGAATCTTAGGTCATACCGGGCTCAATTATTGCCTCAAATATGTTTCACCTTTGTTGATCTCAATCAGTGTGACACTCGAGCCAGTGCTTGGTTCCTTGATTGGCTGGATGTTCTTTTCAACTGGTATTCCAGGTCTATGGACTTGGATTGGTGGCCCTATTCTGATGCTCGGCATTGTCTCAATTATCTATGGAGAACATCTCACCAATCAAACATCACTTGATAACAACGACCGTGTAGTGGAGGCTGAATGATGGACACAAAATGGGTCTTGATGACCAACGATGATGGAATCGATGCTCCTGGCTTTGAACTACTCGTCAAAGCTATGAACAAAGCAGGTATTCCACTTGTGGCATTCGCTCCATCTGGGAACAAATCTGCATGCAGTATGCAATTGAATTTGGGCAAACCCATCGACCTTCACAACCGAAATGAGTTGATTCAACAATGGGGCCTTGATGAATCGATTGGTGTGCATTTGTTTGCTCTTGACGGTACACCATGCGACACAATGATTGTTGCCCTTGATGGAGGCCTCAAGCATGTCCTACCTGACATTCAACCATCTTTGGTTCTCTCGGGTGTCAATCTTGGTCCAAACCTATCACAAGACTCCTACCACAGTGGAACCATGGGGGCCGCCCGAGAGGCAGGCTTGTATGGTATCCCTGCCATCGCAAGCTCGTATACATCGTTTGATCCTGAAGGTATGGAGGTTGGAATTGATGCAACTGTCGAACTTGTTCAACGGGTCCTTCCATTGGTACCGAAAACCCCAGAAAACCTCTGCCGACCTCACATCGACCTACACGCTGAACATGTTTCTTCTTGGCCAAATGCGGCTCCTAAGCGCTCATCGACACAGGCGGATCAACAACTGATGAGCGCTTTCAAGAATGGAGAATTGATGCTGAACTTGAACGTTCCACCTGAATGGAATGGCTTGTATCAAACCACACGATTGGGTATGCGTTGGTACAGAAACGCTGTACAATTCTCTGAAGGGAAAGCAGGTTCTGTTGAATCAACGTTCACAATAGGTGCTGCCTACATCGATACTGAGACTGTTGAACACGGGGATTGCGATTCTATTGCTTCAGGAATTGCAAGCATTTCCTCACTTCCAACGTGGCCACAAACCCATCCACTTGCTCTTGATGATGCCTTGCTTGCACACGCACTCCGTTCGGATGAGACAGGACATCCAATGTGGTTCAAAGGTTGAGTTCAACACCTTCGTCCAACAAGAAATGACAGATTGCGATAGCATGGTGCCCCTGCAACCACGTTGAACCAAGTGAGCGAGGAATTCCTTCATCCGTATCCAATGGTTGATCATCGGAGAGAAGGAATGCAATGGTGTCCTCAGTTGGAGTTGATTGTGTAGGAATCGTACTGTTTTCATTCCACAATCGTTCTGCTTCAGCATCGAGTCGAATCGTAATGCAATCCTTCCATTCGGTCAATGTATGAGACAACGAGCCTCCTCCGTCGTAGAGTCCTGGCGTTCGTTGAATCCAGTGGCCAATCGCTGGTAAAGGCTCTCGTATGACTTTTGCAATCAGGCCTGCAACGCTACGCTCTTCTGCATGAAATCCTCGAAGTTCTGAACCTACAAACTTCAATCTTCGATGCGGCCCTGGTCCACCTTGGAGATGCAAGACGACTTCGACATTGTCTCGAAGTCCATGCGAAGTGAGCAGCGAAGACATGACCGCTCGAATGAGGACATCCATCCGCCCAGCACCACCTGCAAGGTCGTTCAATGGTAACTTGCCCTTGCTGATGGCTCGATGGCCAACGATTGCAAACCGTCGCACCTTAATCGCCTCGTTCAATGATTGTCCGTAATGCATCGCAAAGATCGTACTGCGTTTCGAGGACAAAATGACTTCCTTGTTTGTCGACAAGATAGCCTCGAGGTTTCGATGAATCTCCCAAATCTTCCAAACGATTGGCAACCACGGCTGTCATTTCAGAATGCTCAATTTGGGCTGTTGCACGATGAATAAGATCTCGTTGCTTGATTCCAGTTTCCAACTTGAAACCAATTCGAGTTGAACCACGAACCTTCTCCTTGAGTTCCTGAATGTGTTTTGCACCCTCAACGAGCTGAACCTGTAGTGGGCCTTGTTGACTTGCTAATTTCCCTTCTGCAGGTGCTTCAACAACGTAGTCGAGAACGGCAGCGGTGTGAACCCATGCATGGATTTCATCGTTTGAAAGCGCTTTGAGTTCAGCGAGCATTTCATCAGGTTGTTCTGCTTTGATGCACAGTGGTAACCAGGATGGTTGCTCGACACTTGTTCGACCAACAACGCATGTGACATCGTGTCCATAACGATAGAGTTCATCAGCGATGGCATATCCTGTCGAACCAGAACTCGTGTTTTGAACACCACGGACATCATCGATCGGTGAATATGTACCACCAAGGGTGACGACGACGCTTTTCCGATTCTTTGAGTGCGCATTGATACCGTGTGCAAATCGAGCAACAATGTGTTCGTGATTCGGAGTCTTTCTCTTGCCTTCTTCGAGGTCACCCCACATCACATCAATGCCTTCGTCTCTCAAACGCTCAACGATGTCATCGGTCACCGGATCGTCTGCAAGGTCTGCATGCATACTTGGAACCATGAGAACATGGGTGTTTCTTGACCGTGCAGCGCTCAACGCCATGAGGAGCGGTCCTTGCTGCATCCCGTGAAGGTGTGCTGCAATCGTGTTTCGCGTTGCTGGAGCAACAAGAATGGCGTCGACATTCTCAAGCTGCTTCATATCACCATCCCAATCGGTAATGACTTCGCATTGACTTGCCCATTCGACAGCAAGTGGTGTGATGACACGCTGTGCACTTTCGGTCATAATAACGAGCATCTCAGCTCCATGTCGTCGCATTTCTCGAAGAAGTCGAACTGTATCGACTGCAGCAATACCACCGGTGACACCGACCAGTATGCGCTTGCCAGCAAGACTGGCACCACGCTTCTCAACGTCGGTATCACGGACGCTCATGTCCTTGCGAGCGTATTAACCATCAAGACTTCTTCGCTGTTCACAAGCCTTCATGTGAGGGCAGATACTGGTTCCACCATGGCAGGCAACAGAGGCGATGATATCGTCTTGGCTGGTTCGGGTGGGCAGCGTGCTTCTGCAACTCTCTCTGCCATTTTTGACCAAACGCATCGGAGCACAGCGCTTATCCTTGCTATTGACAGTCTCATCATCGTTCTTATTGCATGGGATTTTGCGAGCCTATCTCAACAATACATCGGTCGAGGTGCTATGTTGATGTGGGCGATTCCACTGTTCATTACGACCTCGACATGGTTCTCCTATCGCTCACGTCGTCGTTGGGCGTATTGGCCAGCAGCAATGATTATCGCTATCGCAGCCGTCATTTTCTTCCTGTTGTTCCTAGCAAATTTGTATGCGACATTGGGCGGAGCAGCTGGCGGAATTTTGTTCATGTTGATCATGGGATATGCCTCCTTTAGTTCGTTTCAACGTGTTCGTTATCATTTCTCTCCTCTCTATAGACAAGGCTACACAACATTTGTTCCAACACCAGAAGCAGATTTGGAAGAAGGCGAGATGTTGGCTGCATGTCCAAGTTGCATGGCTGTTCTAGCGATTCGCCCTGATCTTCTCTCTCCATCCGATTCTTGCCCACATTGCAACAATCCACTCGTGAGCAAAGAACTCGCACAACGTCATGGTTGGGAAGAAGAGTAAGCATCAACTCGAACATGAAAGCATCGAACATCCAACACGATGGCGAGCCCATTCAGGTCGCTTTTGGAACCATCTTTCCTCGTGCTCAGGTTGCTCTGCGTATGGCTGCTTGAGCAATACATACAGTTCTTGGGCAACGGAATAATCCTCTTTTTCTGCAGCATCAATGGCGAGTTGTGCCATCCAATTGCGGAGTACATACTTCGGATTTGATGTACGCATAATCTCACGATCTGGCTGGCCATCCACCCGCTCCCACCATTTTTCGAGCCAATTGTTCCATTCGACCGATGGTATGGTCTCTTCATCGTAAAATGCATATCGTAGGTGTTCGATGTTTGGCTCGTTTAACGAAGAAAGCAATCGGAAAAAAATGGTCATATCCGTTTCGACCAATTGCAAATTTTCTGTTAACTCTTGAATCAATTCTCCATCGCTTTCTTTGAATTCCTTCAAGCCGAGTTTGTTTGACCAAATTGCATTGTTGCACTGCTCATATTCGGAATAATATGCTTCTAGGCTCTCGTAGAGTCGCTCTGGCTCTTCCATTAGCGGTGAAATGGATTCCAACAAGCGAGCAAAGTTCCATGCTCCAATCTGCGCTTGTTGTCCATATCTGTACCGTCCTGTTCGTGCATCGGTCGTATTAGGTGTCCAATCAGGGTTAAAGTCCTCGATCCAGCCATATGGTCCATAGTCGATGGTTAAGCCATGGATGGACATATTGTCCGTATTCATGACACCATGCACAAAGCCAACTCGCATCCATTCAGAGATCATTCGAGCAGTGTCTTGACCGACTTGAGTAAGCCACTGAATCAATCCATTGTCGTTTTCCGAACGATGTTCAGGGAAGTGATGTTTTATTGTATACTCCACGAGTGTACGCAGAGTCTCGCTATCCCCGTTCATCGAATGAATTTGGAATGAACCAAAGCGTAGGAAACTTGGGGCAACACGGCACACGATTGCTCCTGGTTCTGGTGCAGGATTGCCATTGTAGAGTACGTCTCGAACGACGTCTTCCCCAGTCGTGACCAGTGACAATGCTCGTGTCGTAGGGATGCCCAAGTGATGCATGGCTTCACTGCACAAGAATTCACGAATCGATGAACGTAAGACCGCTTTTCCATCAGCGAACCTTGAGTATGGCGTTATTCCGGGTCCTTTGAGCTGCAACTCGAGAATTCCATTCTTCGTATCAACTTCACCAAGTGTGATCGCACGACCATCCCCGAGTTGATTGGCCCAGTTTCCAAATTGATGCCCTCCATATCGTTGTGCATAGGGGTCCATGCCTACGGTGATACGGTTACCCCCCAGGATGTCGCCACCGCCCATCTCAAGATTCAACTCATTAGCCATTTCATCGGACCAGAGACGCAGACTTGGTTCAGGAACACTTGTCGGATGCACCCGT
>JBMYJV010000074.1:0-5739 GCA_049594755.1 Candidatus Poseidoniaceae archaeon | reverse complement strand
CCAGTCTATTTTATTGATACACGCCATCCATCAAATTCACCAGAGCACCAACTACTCTCCTCAAGACTCTATGGAGGGGGCGATGAAGTACGAATCCGTCAAGAATACGTTCTCGGCGTTGGTGGCGTCCAATTGTTCGACCACCTCGATGTAGAACTTCGAGGACTGCATTTGAACGAAGGCCACTGCACCTTCGCCATGCTCGAACTGTTGAATCGTGGATGGAGCAGAGAAGAACTGGCGCAACGAAGCCTGTTCACAACCCACACCCCCGTTCCTGCAGGCCATGACCGGTTTGAGTGGTCGTTGGTGAAGCAGGTTGTTGGTAAAATTCTACCTGATGATGCTCAAGACCTGGTCAGGAGCGCTGGTGATTCTGAACAAGGTGCTCGATGTTCGATGTCGCATCTTGCCGTCGCCCTTTCAACATCGGTAAATGCTGTATCGAAGTTGAATGCTGATGTTGCTATGACCATGTTCGATGAACAAGTGATTCAGCCCATCACCAACGGCGTTCATCACATCACGTGGACATCCCCCGTCATGGCTTCGTGCTTCGATGACCATCTGAATGGATGGAGAACGCAACCTGAATCGATTGCCAATGCCAAGACGTTACCGACAGAAAAACTCGTCCAAGCTCGAGCAACATCTCGCGCTCAGCTCCGTGAGTATGTTCTCTCAACAACTGGAGTTGAACTTTCACCCGATCGATTGACCATTGGATTTGCGCGAAGGTTTGCAACCTACAAGCGTGCAAATCTCGTGTTCAAAGATTTGGAACGATTGCGAGCGATTGGTGCAGGAAAAATTCAGTTCGTCTTCTCTGGGAAGGCCCATCCAAGAGATCAGGGTGGAAAGCAATTGATTCGCGACATTTTCGAATCAGCAGAGCAAATCGCTGACGAGATTCCAGTTGCATTCATCGAGAATTACGACATGCACACCGGTTTGATGATGACAAGTGGTGTTGATATATGGCTCAACAATCCAATTCGTCCGATGGAAGCGTCTGGAACATCTGGAATGAAAGCAGCCATGAACGGTGTTCCAAACTGCTCCATTCTGGATGGATGGTGGCCGGAAGCATGCATCCACGGTGTGAATGGATGGGCCATTGGCAATGCAGAAGATGACCGAGATGATGATCGTGATGCTGAGAACATCTACAAGGTGTTGGAGAACGATGTGCTTCCACTCTGGGAGCGAGATGATGATGGTTGGTCGAACATGATGAAGGCAAGCATTGCTGCATCAGCAGGATTTACTGGCCATCGTATGATTCAAGATTATCTTGAATTCTACAATCAATTCTCTTGATCGTCCCATTCAATCTCATCGAATTCATCCGCTTTCCCTTTACCCTTTTTCCCAGAAAAAGCTAGCACAAGGGCTGCAACGACAACGACTCCAATCAGCAATGTTCGTGTTAGTGTTATTACAGACGATTTGGAATCCGATGTTTCCGTATTTTCACATGGAAGGCAGGCTGCAACCGGACATGGTTGATCAGCAGGGTGTTCGTAGGTTTCACCACAGCAAAGATCACAGGTCTGCATGTCAGATGCATTCCAATCAGTTTCATTGCTCGGTTCGGGTAATTGTGTTTCGTTGTTTGAAGTCGATTCGTTCGTTGCTTCGTTTGTCGTGTCGTTCGTTTGTGTTGTCGTATTTGTTTGGTTGGTCGGACTTGGTTCCTCACAACTTGGGCAACATTCGCCCTCTGCAGCTGGTATTGTGGTCCATCCTTCAGGACAAACATCACAGAACACATCACCACAAGGATCTGTGTCGTACTGACAACTGCCATCATCTTCTGTTGCCTCAGCATCAAAATTTGTAGCCGTGCTATCCATACAGCCGAAAATTGGCTCAGGTGGGTATTCACACGATCCATCCTCTTCTGTCGCCGATGCATCGAAATTCGTTGCTGTTTGATCGGTGCAACCGTACACAGGTGATATGTCAACATCGGCATCAAGCTCGATGACGGTTATGGAATGTGCATCCACAGAAAGTGTTCCAGCTTGCATTGAGGAGGAACCAAAACGGACAACATCGTTGCTTGCAAATCCATTGACGGTTGTTGGCGCTCCACGGTTGAGAACAACGGACATGACTTGGTCTTCGTGTGTCATGTTGTAGACAAGAAGATTCGACATTGCTAGTCGAGTACTGTATTCACCACGTTGCAAGGCAATGGATTCAGATCGCAATTTGCCAAGTTCAGAGATGTTCTCAAACAGTTGAGATTCCATCGAACTCCACGAACTCGCGTTTCGGTACATGTGACGGTTGTCAGGGTCTGCACCGCCGTATTCCCCATACTCATCACCATAGTAGAGCAATGGAGCACCTGGTGTGGTCAAAAGCCATCCATAGGCTTGCAAAGCAGCATTGTATGCGGATGCATCACCAGGCTGTCCCGGAAGACCATCCTCTGCCCATTGGTTGAATGCATCGTTGGTACCAGTATCTGCTCGACTGGTTAATCGAGGAACGTCGTGGCTACCGACATAGGGCACCATGATCGAGCCATCGAGGTATTGATCTTGACTTCGGTTGGTCCAATAATCGAGATGCATGTAGTTCTCATTTCCTGAAACGAAGACATTGTCAACAACAGCATGATACAAAACGAAGTCTGCTTGACCATCCAATCCATCTGGACCCATGTACGCATTGATGGTACCGTACTGTTCTTGATTGTCCACGAGTGAGTGACCTGCCCAGCCCATGGCAGTCTCTCCCTTGAGATAGTAATCGGTTCCAACTGTTTCGAAGCGTTCGTTCACTTGAGCCACCAAGTTCCGTGTTGCCAAGTCTTCGACGTGTTTGACCGCATCAATCCGTAATCCATCGAGATCGTAGGTTTCCAGCCACCACAATGCATCATCAATGAATTGCTCAGATGCATCTCGGATTTTCCAATTGACATCTGGCATGTAGGAGGTGAATTGGCAATCGAGTCTGTGCTCGGTCCAGTCACAATTTGCACTACCACAGATACAACCTGCATTGAACCACTCAGGATTGTCCTCGTAGTAGGTGTGTTGTTCATGGACGTGGTTTACGACAAAGTCCATCATGACACGAATGTCGTGATTGTGGGCTGCTTCGACCAATGCATGGAGCTCCTCCGCAGTTCCCAATTTCGGTTCAATGCCTCGTGGCTCCGTTGGCCAATAACCGTGGAAAGCAGAAACGTCGTGTACACCATCTGCAGCCTTACCCGTTCCATTGGCTGCAGTGTTGAATGGGGAAAGCCATAGTGCTCCCACGCCCAAGTCATCGAAATAACCGGATTCAATCATTTGCGTAACACCTGCAAAGTCACCACCCTGCCAATCTGCCCCCTGTGCAGCACCGACCATGGGCTCATCGTTCGAAGTATTTCCATTGACGAAACGGTCGGTCATGACCATGTAGATGAGTGCATCTTGCCACTCGAAATCAGCAGCAGGTCCTGTCCAGAATGGAATGAGTAAGTCATAGGCAGGATTTCCATCAACATCAAATCCATCGATTTTCAGCGAATGTTTCCCATCTTCCAATCCACTGATATCGTAGGTCCAAGTGAGTTGTTGGGCATCCCAAACGGCTCCAGTAATTGCATAAGGCGTACCACTGAAGGCTGCTCCTGATGAGCCAGGATGATACGTGACAACCAGAGACTGAGCAACAAGTTCAGCACTGAAGTGGGGACGGGTATGATCTCGTACACGGACAAGAGAATTCTCGATATCACCACAATACGAACGTTCAGGATTCATTGGATCGAAGATGTATTGTCCATCAACAATGAACTTGTAACAATACAATCCTTCCTGAAGATCGACTTCAGCGCTCCAAATGCCATTTTGTTCCGTCATCGGAACTGGATCGCTCCAGTTCCATTCACCAACAACGGATACCTCGGTTGCAAAGCCCTTGAACGAGAACGAGGTCATTGGAGAGGCTGTATGCGATGATGCGCGAACATCGTTCGACGAAAGTGGAGAAAAGACGACAAGAATCATCATCAAAATCAAGAATCGTGCGGCTGTTTTCATTCCTGGACCTCCGATTGTTGAGGTTGCTTAAACAACGAATTCGCTGTGTCGACCAAATCATCGATGTGTTTGCACAAGAAGGAACGTACAAACTCATTCGCAGGATTGTGGTAGGCATCCAATGGTGCACAATGCTGCTGCAACTCACCTTTGTCAAGAATCGCAATTCGGTCTGCAAGCGTCATCGCTTCGATTTGATCGTGGGTGACGTAGATGGTCGTCGTTCCAAGTTCATCGTGCAAACGACGGATCTCATTCCTCATTTGATGTCGCAATTCTGCATCGAGATTTGAAAGAGGTTCGTCCATTAGCAGAACCTTTGGTCTTCGAACCAAAGCTCGTCCAAGAGCAACACGTTGCCGTTGACCACCGCTCAACTCCTTCGGTTTTTTGTCCAGATGACCGTCCAGTTCCAGTAGTTGAGCAATTTCTTTGACACGGTTCGAAATCTCCTCAGCCTCCAGTTTCTCAGTTCCCTTCATCATCCTTAGTCCGAATGAGAGGTTGTCACGAATCGACATGTGTGGATACAGTGCGTACGATTGGAACACCATGCCAAGACCTCGTGCTCCAGCAGGAAGATGATTCACCTTCATGCCGTCAATCCGGATGTCGCCTTCTGTGACGTCCTCTAAGCCAGCAAGCATCCGTAGCGTCGTTGACTTTCCGCATCCAGACGGACCAAGAAGAACCAGGAATTCCTTGTCTTTGATGTCCAAGGACAAGCCTTTCACTGCTTGAAATCCGTCATCGTATTGTTTGTTCACGTTCTCAAATTCTACGCTTACCATATGCTCACCCTTTGACGCCACCTGCCGATAATCCATCGATCAAGAATTTCTGGAAGAAAAGGAACAACAGCGCAACCGGCAGGCTCACGAGCAAACTGGCTGCAGCAAAATCACCCCATGCTTGCCCTGTTGAGGAAATAAGCGAAGCCAATCCAACAGGAAGCGTGTACATATCGTTCGAAGTGTTGAAGGTTAAAGCAAGCAAGAACTCGTTCCATGCCGCAAGGAAACTAAACAATGCTGTCACGGCAATGGCTGGCGTCGATAACGGTAAGACAACTTTTGTGAACACCTGGAATTGATTGCATCCGTCGAGGGCAGCAGCCTCCTCAAGCTCTCGCGGGATTGTATCAAAGAATCCCTTCAGCATCCATACGCACAGTGGTAAAGCTGTTACACAATAGGCAAGAATGAGACCCAAGTGTGAGTTCAGAAGTCCGAGCGTTTTCATGACCAAGAAGTACGGAACGAGAATAATAATTCCAGGGAACATTTGCACCAACAGGAACGAGAACATCGAAACATCACGCCCAGTGAATTTGTAGCGACTGAACGCATAACCAGCAGGTATTGCAATGAACAGCCCGAGAAGGGCTGTCCCAATGCTCACGATGAGCGAGTTTGTCAACCATGTCCAAAACGAATCTCCGTTGAGAATTTTTGAGAAATGTTCCGTTGTGAATGAATCACCAATCTGACCACCGAGAGCATTGCCTTCAGAGAAGGCGATATCGATGATCCAAATCAACGGAATCACAGTGATAGCAACGAAATGAAGCAACGTGATGTGGGTTGAGGTGGCATGGAATTTCTTGGACAGTGCCGCATTTCGCATCAAGCCGTATTCAATCGCTGAATCGGACAGTTTCCTCGAGGTCCAAACCGTCACAGGTCGT
>JBMYJV010000073.1:0-5979 GCA_049594755.1 Candidatus Poseidoniaceae archaeon | reverse complement strand
CACCTTGAGTTCCCATAAGGCCGGTGACCAGAGGTGTTACGAATCGTAAATCGACCTGCGATGGTTCAACATCCATCCTGTAGATGTTCCATGTTACACCGCCGTCTTCTTCGTTCGCAGGCCATATCCACGTCATGTTCAGTTCGTAACAAGCGTTCCAATCCAACTGCATGTTGTAGCATTCAGTGGAATTGGTGAATCGGTAGGTGTACGTAAACGACGAAACGGCACTTGTTGGCGGAAGTGCATCGCCACAAAGTCTGGATGAACCGTCTTCTTCCATAACAACGTTGATTCGTGAGGTATCAGGAACACCAGCTCGATTCGTCGGTAGAATCGCATATGATGCACATGTTCCAGTTTCGAGTGGAATTGGGTCGACCCAGCCTTCAGAGTCGGTTGGCACCAACTCCACGCTGCTATCTGCCAACAATTCTGCCCAAACGTTCAGGTTGGTTTGTACCGCAGGGTCTGGGAAGATTGTTCCCACAGATCCTTCGACAGTGAGTCTGAAGATTCGCCAACCACCAAGATAAGGGTTGAGAATATCGCCTTGTGGCGTCCAAGTGAGCTCAATGGCTCCTCCGACCAGTTTCTTGTGGCTGAGGTTGGAGAGGGATACGTTCGGTTCTGGAAGCGCACCAATGACCAGGACGATGGTGTTGGAATGAAGGTTCAGGCTGATGCTCTCAAGGCCATCGTAGGCGAAGAAGTCCGGTGATTCGAGGTAATCCCAGAGGGTACCATCCAATGAACTGAGTTCAAGGAATTCGACAGAATCATGAGGGATTGAATCAGGTAACAAGGCTGACAGATTGACATCGAGTTCGAGGGACTGAAGTTGTGCTGGTTGAAGTTCGCTTTCAAGCTGCATGACCTTGAAATCCATAATCATCAGAGGCTCTTTTCCTCCTGCGATGTTGTAATTGAATCCTTGGATTGGCAACAACACATCGTATTCAAATTGTGCTTTGTTCAGTGAAATGGCTGATCCGCTCAAAAGAGGTTGTTCATTGATGAGCACTTCGTCGATGATTGAAATGGTTGTGTGCGCTTCAGCAGTGAAACCGAGAGCATCTTCAACATAGAGGCCGATGTGGTAGTCCTTCAGTGGGAGGGAGGATGCGTTGACGGAAATGGATTTGCCGTAGCCTATATTGATGACGGTATCAAGAATCCACGTGTAATTCAGAGGCCCAGCTGCGACGTTGTTTGTAATCGCTGTGAATTCGATAGCATCGGCCGTCGTGTAGGACCCTGATATCGAATTCATGACGATCCTTGGTAGAATGTCTCCAGCAAGAATTTGTGTAAATTCAATCATTGTATTATCGGAAGGAGCAGTGTCAGGTCTGCCATCGAAGGTTGTTGGCATGTAGATTCGAAGTTCCTTTCCTGCTCCAACTTTGGTGAGATTGAACATGCATGTTGATAACTCCGACGGCCCCAGTCTGTCGATGTTACACGTTTGGATATACTCCGATTCACCAACAGCGTCAAACATTTCGAAGGTGATGCTGAAATCTTCAACGGTGAAATTCCCTATGTTTTCAACATCGACCGAGAGCATGCTTTCGCCATAATAGTAGTCTGGGGAGGAGGGGTTGTGCGATGGATACATGCTCGCAATTCGAAGGTCGAGGGTATTATCGAGGACAATCTCAATTTCAGCAAGATCGTTGTAATCGTTGAGGTCGCCATTGAAAGCACTTAAACTCTCAATGAGGCCGAATTCGAAGATGTACCTGCCCGGTACGGAGTAGTTGAGAGCAGGCAAGGAGATCGTGTACGGTTGCGCATATCCACCGGCTGGCAGCGTTGTAACGCTTTGATTTGCTGTGGCTACGAGGGTTCCGTCGAGATCTCGCAAATTCCAGCCCATGTAAGCGACTAAGTTACACTCTCCGCAGTTATTGGCGGTACCGGATATGCTCATAACGTAGTCTTGCTCTGTGTTTAGGACGAACTCCCCATCGTATGTATGCAAGCCTGACAGGGTATCACGAGGATCCTGGCCTTGGTCAACGGAGACATCACTGAATCCTTCGGTGAGATTGATGTTGTACGAGAGGACGTCGTCGCTCGAATCAACATCTGAAAACGTAAATTTGAACACAACTGTGAACGTTCCTATTGCGCCGTTTGGATACCACTGCGTTGCATCACTGAAGTAGCCACTGTCTCCGTCAAGGAGTCCGTTGATGTTGATTTGGCCGCTCTCGATGTCGTTGGAAATGCACTGCGTGGGTGTTTTCATACCTGGACAAATGAACCAGTCCATTGTTCGTGTCGAGGTTTGTGGACTGAGCGCTTGATTTTCAACTTCTGCTGAGAAAGTTATGGAATCGAACGAAGAATAGTACCGGTTTTCGACCGGGCTTTGCCCGGCCAAGATTGCGAGGTCAACTTGTTCAATAGCCGTTGCAGACGGCGCCGTCAAAAGGGCGGATAAAAGCGACAAAAGCATCAACGAAACCAAGCCTAGGCTGGTTTTTTTCTTTGCAACAGTCGGTCGCTCCGCTCCTGTCATCGTACCATGGTCGCATGGATGATTCAAAGACTCATCGCATGATTCACTGCAAAATCAACTGGTTCCAAACACCAAATTGTTTGGCAACGTTCATGACATCCCTTGTTGTGGTCATCACATGGGAGGAGGGGATTGGTCACAACTTCGAGACGATGAAGACGGACTCACTGCAGTCATCGAATTCCTCTCTGCCTTCACGCTTTTTCTCATGATACTCACCGCATTTATGTCCTTGGCTCAACTCGAAATGGGCTCCAACGATACGGAAATCGATCAAGTTGACCAAGCCGTTGTCTCGGGTCTCGATCGCCTAACGAGCGGTTCAGGATGGTTTGTCCCGAGCGACGGGGATGATGGCTTGGACTATGCCAATTCGACTGCGGATTGGCACCTTCGGAGCGCAGAAGACTTGGAACAAGGGCGGGTTCAAACCGGGCTCATGTTAAACAATCAGGTCGACATGAATCGAATTAGTGCACTTTCAAACGTGACGTTGGAGGGATTTTCACAAGGATTAGGCCTCAATGAGGGCTTGACCGCGTTTTTACGAATTTCCATTCATGCATCTGAAGACGATTCCCGTATTGGATTGAACGTGTTCGAAGGAGGGGCTGATTTGAGCAATGCACGAATGGCTTCGACAGCATCGAGTACGGCTCGAATGGGATCCGAATTGGTTCTGATTACACTCGAAGTACATGATGCTGGTAGGGTGAACGAGGATCTTCAGATGACAGAAGTCATGACGCGTCCAATCAGCGGTGGCCCTGAATGGATCGAAGTGTACAACGACAACGCCTTTGCAACCAGCCTCTATGGCTGGTCCTTCAACACGTCCTCAGGCTCAACATCAAACGAAATTCTTCTTCAAGATGGCGTTATTCAGGGCCACTCCGTTGCTCTTTTCACCGGATCGTTAGCAACGCAAGAACAAGGGAATGCATCACAAATGTTCGATTTGGGCCAATACGGGTTGTTGGGGACTGGTTCGATGAATCTCTTGGATGATGGTTCGGGGGTCATCGAATTACGCTTCACTCGCCCCGGGAATGTGAATCCAATTCCAAACTCAAAGGCTGAGTGGGGTCCACAAGCCGGCTTGCCGGTTGGTCTCAACCAAGTTATCGTATGGGACGGAACGAACACGATGTCTTCGACGGCATGGTCCGTTCAAACCGGTCCTACGCCCGGTGATGTTTTCTTTGAACCAGCAAATGCTTCATGAACTCGATTGGGGTGGGAGAAGCGATAGCCGTGCAAGCCGCATCGACATATTCCCGAGACCGTTGCGTGACCGGTATACATGGTCTCGATGAAATTCTGCGTGGAGGAATTCCCTATGGCTCAACAGTTCTAGCATCTGGTACCTGTGGTTCAGGAAAAACTACCCTCGGCATGGAGTTCCTCGTCCGAGGTGCACTTGCTGGAGAAGCATGTGCTCACTTTACTGCCACTGAACCTTCAGTCAAATTGCTGGAAAACATCCGGCAGTATGCGTTTTTCGACATGAACATGGTTGATACCGGATTAATCAACGTCTTCGACATGGATGTGCTGTATTCTTGGCTCGGTTTGGACAAATCAACGTTTGACTTGGATGACGTCCACGCACTGATCAAGTCCATCACCGACATCGTCAACACCATCGGTGTAACTCGTCTCGTCATCGATTCTGTAACAACACTCTGTTACAAAATCAAGTCCGAACAATTGATTCGAGATTTCCTTTTCACACTTGGTAAGAAACTCGCAACACTTGGCTGCACAACAATTCTGATTTCAGAAATTACCTCTGCTACTGAGAACGCTCACTGGTCCTCTTTTGGTGTTGAAGAAGCGATTGCTGACGGTATCGTTGTCATGGGTGACGTTGAGCGTATGGGTCACTTGCTTCGATTTCTACAGGTTGTCAAGATGCGAGGTACCGCTCATAGTCGAGCCAAGCACGCCATCGAACTCACGCCACTTGGTGTCATGCTGACGCCGATGCTCAAGTGGGGTGCGCAGAGCGATAAAACTTCGAAATGGGGTGCCTGAAAATGTTTGAACTTGACCAGCGAATTGCCGAGCAACTTTCGACCATTTCACTCAACAGCTCGGTTCAGGTTCGTTGCGGAAACTCCAACGCATTCATGGTTACGGCGAGCACCATGTTGCCATTGATGCAGATGTTCGAAATGGGTGGAGTCTACATCTCAGCGAGCAGAGGTGCTGTGGAGATTATCCAAGCGTTTGAGTCCATAGGTGTTGATGTTTCCAACATCCAATTCATCGATCTCGTTTCCTCTGGAATCCTCGGTGGAACCGACGTGAGTTATCCCAACATCCATTTTGTTGATAGCCCAATCATGCTCGAATCGGTTCTCCTGCGAACGCTCTATATCTTGAGGACAACACAAACGCAACGAAACTTCGTCTTCCTTGACAGCGTCAATGCGCTGGCCATTTACAACGAGGATCGAATGCTCGCTGAGTATCTTCACACCTTCATCAACACATTCCGACAGCGAGAGGTTCTCTCCATCATTCTCAATGTGCCAGACCAGACTCCGCCTTTGGTCCTTTCAAATCTTGATTTGTACTGCACAGATTTGGTCGATCGTGGCCAGGTGGTTATTCACTGAGGGGATGAAGCATGCGAAAGAACATCACATTCGATGCAGAGGATGAAGAATTCTTCGGACAAGTTGGCTCGTTTGGAGTTCCAAAGTTCGACAACGAAATGCACGGCGGTGTACCTCGTGGCTTCACAATGGTCGCATTCACCGAAACAGGATCGGGTGCAGAATTGTTCGCCAAACAGTTCATTTCGCCTGCTGAGGAATCTGAAAACACACTCTACATCTCAACCAACGAAGCTCAGCCAGAAATCGTTCGTGTCTTCAACAAATACGGATGGCCGCTTGATGTCAATGTTCGTACGATTGGTGAGGAATACAACGCCAACGTTCTCGAGAAAGAATTGCTTGCAAGCCGATACCGCTTGGAAGGATTCCGCTTGGAGGACATCCAACGACTTGCTCAGACTCGATTCGTTGAGGATTCTACACAAGATTACCTCACAGAAGTTACGAATGAAATCATGGCATTAGGCCCTTACTTCCGAGCGGGTATTGATAGTCTCGACTTCTTCCTTCAGCGAGACGATCCAGGACGTGTTGTCGCTATGATCCGAATGCTGCAGGCCCACACGCAAATGTACCGTGGCCTACTTTTGATTATGGTCTCTGTCAATGGCCTTCCTGCATCTGTTCGTCAAGAATTGTCAAGCATCGCTGACATGGTACTCACATTCGGTGTACGAACCATCGGTTCCGATTTTGAAACGTCAATGATTGTCTCAAAGTTCAGAAACGCTCCAGAGAACCTCAAGATGCTGGTCTTCCGTGTAACGCCAGAAGAAGGTATTACGCCAGAAACCGTTGAACGTATCGCTTGATTGGATTCAT
>JBMYJV010000072.1:0-6062 GCA_049594755.1 Candidatus Poseidoniaceae archaeon | reverse complement strand
ACATGATCGAGGTGCATCAAAAGAACCCGCTTTTCCTCGACGAGGACAAGACGCTTCCGTTGATCATTGACTTCTCATTCACACCTGGCGATGCTGAAATCAAGATGCTTGAGGAGGCTGTTGAGTACCGTCATCAATGGACACTGAAAGGCATCGATGCGCTCGCTGGTCGCGTTCCAGTCGGTTACGTCCTTGAAGCATCTCAACTCCCTGGCGTTGTCATGCTCGAACTTGATGGCATTCTCTCGGTCACGAATGGCGATGCTGCCGTCCTACACGGTGTTGATACAGCTTGGGCAGAGACAGGTTACGATGGCTCGGGTACAACTGTGGCCATCATTGACACAGGCATCGATGGAAACCACTCCAGTCTCGACGACCAAGACGACGATCCAACCACATACGACCCGAAAGTCATCGCATTCTACGATCCGGTCAACAATCCGAGTTTGACCAACGGCACCGAGGTTTTCCCGTACGATGACCAAGGACATGGCTCCCACTGTGCAGGCACAACTGCAGGAACGGGCGCACCAACCTACGACCATCCTGGCATGGCGCCACAGGCCTCTTTGGTCGGTGTGAAAGTTCTCGATTCAGGTGGTAGTGGATCCTTTGCGACCGTCATGGCAGGAATGGAATGGACCGTTGAAAAGCGATATGAATTCAACATTCGAGTAGCATCGATGAGCCTTGGCGGCCCTGGAGCAATCGAATGGACTTCCTCCGAAGAGGACAGCGTCAATCGCTATGCGAATGAAATGGTTCGTGCAGGAATTGCTTTGTTTATCGCAGCTGGAAACAGTGCCTTCTCTGCACAGATCGGAACACCTGGTAGCGCTGAGGATGCCATTACAGTCGGCGCTTTGGACAAGGACTCAAGCATTGCTATCTACAGTAGCCAAGGGCCGACTGAAGAAGGTCGAATCAAGCCAAACATCGCCTATGTCGGTTCCGATGTCATGTCGGTCGCTCACAACACTGGTGATGGCTACGTTGCTTTTAGTGGTACAAGCATGGCAACACCTGGTGCGGCTGGTGTAGCGGCATTGATGTTGCAAGCGAATCCAGATTTGTCACCGTTCGACATTCGAAACATTATGCAGGAAACAGCAACCTATCGGCAGTGCCACTACATGGGTGCAAACGAACCGTGTGCTGAGGATTTGATTCCAAAGAATCGGCAGAACAACGTCTACGGTCACGGAGAAGTTCGAGCCCTTGACGCTTTGCTCGAAGCAGCCGAGCGCGACTACGTGTTCAACTCAAACATCAGTGTTACCATTTCGACCCCTGCAACACTCGACAATCGAATCCATCTTGAGCGAGGCGACAGCATCGTTTTCGAGGTCAGTGAAAACATGGAAACCGTCCAATGGAGAAGCAACCATTTGCGCGACGATTGGTCCAACATTCACACATACGAGCCAGGAGACTCGTCTGGAGAGTTGTCCATTATTGACATCATTCATCAGATCGAACATCTTCCAGGTATCGCCATCATGGGCAATCACACCATCTCGCTGCGAGGTGTTCAGTACCAAGACGGCACGACCTCCGCCTCACCACTTGTCACCGCAGAGATTATGGTCATGGACGATGATACAAACCCGCCAATGCCGAGTTCTGAAGACGGACTTAGAGCAGCCACGGTTGCGGTCGTTTCAGTCGGTGGAATCATCCTCTTCCTTGCCGTACTCCTTTTGATTTCGACCATCTCCAGTCGGGAAGAAGGGACGCTTGCTGGCAAGGACCTCCAGTCGTTCCTCGATGCTCAAATCGTTGATGCGGTCGATTCCGATTTGTCAGAAAACCCGTTTTGGGAAGAAAAGGCGTAATCCTTGGAATGGAGTGATACCCTACATTCATAGACGGAGTTCCCAAGGTGAGAAACATGGTCGGAAAAGAACACGTAACGATGATTCCGTCTGCACCGAAGACGATTTGGTCTGCGACAGTTAACGGACAAGATGTCCAAGCTATCGCTCCATCCAATGCTATTTTGCTCGACGTTCTTCGCGATGAAGTCGGCATGCTTGGTGTAAAGCGAGGCTGCGACTTAGGAACATGTGGTTGCTGTGCCGTCCTCATCGATGGTGAGCCTCGTCTCTCCTGTTTGTGCCTAGCCGGTCAAGTCGAAGGTCAAACAATTACGACGGTTGAAGGGCTTGCAGATGGCGCACATCTCGCACCGATTCAAACATGTTTTGCAACACATGGTGGCTCTCAGTGTGGATTCTGCACACCGGGTTTCCTCATGAGTGCTGAAGCACTTCTCAATGAAAACGAGAATCCAACACGTGATGAAATCGCTTGTGCGATCGAAGGAAATCTTTGCCGATGCACTGGCTATCAACAAATTGTAGATTCTATAGAAGCAGCCGCAGAAATCAAGCGAGGCGATGCGCCTGCACCAACTCCAGCAAGTGACCCTCATCCAAATCCACATCCAGAAGGGCCGGATGAACCATCGATGCCACCTGGTCATGCGAGGTGAAATCATGGCTGGAGGGTATCGTCAACAACCAGGGGCATCTTCGGGTGAAGTTCGCAAAGACGGAAAGCGCGTGGCAGGGAAGCAAAAGTTCCCTCCTCCAGGCTCAGGTGGCTCTCGGCCAACCATGGCTCCACGTGATCTTGATTCCATTCCAGAATCTGTTGGTGGAAAAGAACCTCAGCCAGCTGGCTCTCATATTCACGACAGATACCGAACGGGTACGGAAGTTGGAAAACCAAGAGCACTCGTTGACTCTCACGCAAAAGTAACTGGACAAGCGTGGTACGGCGACGATGTCCGTCTTCCGAATGAAATCATTGGCAAGATTCTTCGTTCACCACATCACTATGCCAAAATCAAATCCATTGACACCTCGAAGGTTGAAGCCCTCCCGGGCGTTCTTGCTGTGGCCACAGGAGCCGACGCACCAAACACATTCGGTGTCTTGCCGGTTACGAAGGACGAACACGCCATGGCCGTTGAGAAAGTACGCCACGTGGGTGATCTTGTGGCCTGTGTCGCAGCCGTCGATGAAGCGACAGCCATGGAAGCCCTCAATCTGTTTGAGATTGAGTGGGAAGTTCTTGACCCAGTCTTCGATCCACGAAAAGGGTTGGAAGACCAAGACGAACCAATCCATTGGCGTGGAAAGTATCACGTTGGAACCACCAACGTTCAGAAACGTGTGTTCCAAGAGTTCGGTGATCGTAGCCTCGTTGACGACCCAACCGCATCATCTCACGGAAAGTGGCGAATGGAAGGCGTCCATCACGGATTCACGGAACCTCATGCAGTCGTTGCCCATTGGGATCCAAACGGTCGACTTCAACTCTACACTCCGCAACAAGTGCCGCATTATGCGCATCGAGCACTTTCAACGGTCCTTGAAGTACCCATGCATCAAATCAACGTCATTCGTACCTTCGTAGGCGGAGGATTTGGTGGAAAGTCTGACCCATTCCCGCACGAAATGTGTGCAGCCATTCTCTCTCGTAAGGCAGGGCGCCCTGTTCGAATCAATTTCTCCCGTGAAGAGGTCTACTGGATCAATCGAGGCCGACACCCAAGTTACATCGAAGTCAAGATGACGGCAGATGAAGAGGCTCGAATTTCAGGTTTTGATATCGATGCACTGATTGACGGTGGCGGTTTTGCATCCTTCGGTCACGTTACATCGTACTACAACGGCGTTCTCGCAACAGCTCCGTACGAACTCGGTTCGTTTCACTACACTGGCGCACGTGTCTGGACCAACAAACCAGCAAGTGGTGCTATGCGTGGACACGGGGCTGTCAATACCCGCTGTGCAGTTGAAGTTGGTCTTGATGAAATGGCTGAGCAAATGCAAGTTGATCCAATCGACCTACGTTTGGCGAATTTGCTTCCTCCACATAGCCGAACCATCTCTGGTTTCCGCATCACTTCAAACGGAATGCGTGAAGCACTTGAGCGCGTCCGAGACGGTTCCGATTGGGACGCAAAATTCCGTCAAATGCCACTCGGTAAAGGAATTGGAATTGGCTGCGGTTTCTTCATTTCAGGGTCAGGTCTACCAATTCACTGGGATCCGAATCGATTCCCACATGCAACCGTTCACATTCAAATTGACATGGATGGAGGCGTGACAGTCCATACAGGTGCCGCGGACATTGGACAGGGTTCGACCACAGCAGTTGCACAAGTTGTTTCAGAAGTTCTTGCGCTTCCTATTGAGATGATTCACGTTCGCTCGCATGAAAGCGACACAAGTCCTGTTGACCTCGGCTCCTACTCAAGCCGTGTAACCTTCATGAACGCCAATGCTGCAATTCGAGCAGCACTTGACATTCGCGAGAAACTCCTCAATGCCGCTTGGGAAATGTTGGGCTATCACCCTGATGTTCTCGTTCTCAACGATCGTCGAATCTACTACAAACACGACCCAGCGGTTGGCGTATCCTACCTCGAAGCACTCCACAAGGCGCAGGAGGACAAAGGCTCGCTTATCTCAAGTGGAGCCTATCGTTCACCTCCAATGGGTGGGGTTCACAAAGGTGCAGCAGCAGGGCTTGCTCCAGCATATTCGTTCTCTGCTTACGTTGCAGAAGTCGATGTTGATGTTGAAACAGGCCTCGTATCATGCACCAATGTTTGGGCTGCACACGACTGTGGTAAGGCACTCAATCCACTTGCCGTCGAGGGGCAAATCATCGGTTCCTGTCACATGGGACTCGGCCAAGTCCTTTCTGAGAAGATGGTCTATGGGCGGACAGGACATTTGCAAAATCCAAATCTCTTGGAATACAAAATCCCGTCCGTTCATGAAATGCCTCATGTAACGCCAATCATTGTTGAATCATCGGATCCGGAAGGGCCATTCGGTGCAAAAGAAGCTGGTGAAGGTCCTCTCCTGCCAATTCTGCCTGCTGTCGTGAACGCGGTTTACGATGCCATTGGTGTTCGCATTCGCGAACTACCGCTCACGCCGGATGTTGTTTGGAAAGCCATCTCGGCGAAGACGAAATCGCTCGGTGGTATCGATGAAACGGAACTTCCTTCTCCTCGTTTGGAGCACAGTTCGTTGCAAGCAACGCTGGTTGCACGTGGTCAAGAGCACAAGGAGCGAGACCGCCGCCGACAGCGCAGCGAAGATACCAGCGCATATGTCAACGGTGTGCTGTTCGGATTCGATCCAAATCGTCCGCTTGAAGACCAGGTTGATGGATGGAAATCCGCTGTTGAACCCGTGCCAGAACAGTTGGCAGAACTTGGCCTGGCAGGAAAGGCTTGGCTCAAGAAGGAGCAACGGCACATGGGAGGTGACCAATGATGTTGATGCCTCCATTCAATCTCCATCACCCGAAGACCATTGAGGAAGCGTGTGAATTAGCAGCAACGTTCCTTGCCAACGAGGAATCCTTTGATTGGGTCGCAGGTGGTACCGATTTGCTACCGAATTACAAATGGCACATCAACGTCAAGTCACACGTGATTTCCCTCGCAAACATACCAGGTCTCGACACCATCTCTATGCACGAAATCGGTGCAATGGCTCGTTTGGGAGCATTGACAACGTCGGAAAATGTGCACCCGCTCATAGCATCCGCTGCTAGCAAAGTTGCTTCTTCGTTGATTCGAAACAACGCAACACTTGGAGGGAACATTTGCCTCGATACGCGTTGTTTCTGGTTCAATCAAAGTGAAGATTGGCGTCGTTCAATCGATTGGTGCCACAAGGAAGATTGCGGAACGGGTTCGGATTGCCGAGTGATTCCAAATCAAAACACACTTTGTGTGGCAACCTACCAAGGCGATTTGGCTCCATCGTTAATGGTGCTTGAGGGTACCATCCATATCATCGGTCCAAACGGCCCACGAAGCCTTCCTGTTGATGAGTTCTTCCAACTCGATGGAATCACTCGAAACGTGCTTCAGGAAGGTGAATTTGTCCTCAAGGTGACCTTCCCAGAAAACGTCGCCAACAGAACGGGCTCCTACAAGAAACTCAGAGTTCGAGAATCGTGGGATTTCCCCGAAGCAGGTGTTGCCTCTTCGTGGATTTCGGGCGATCCGTCCTCTCTTCGAG
>JBMYJV010000071.1:0-6142 GCA_049594755.1 Candidatus Poseidoniaceae archaeon | reverse complement strand
TTGCTCCAATAGCGGCTGTCGTGGTGGCCATAGGCGCATTTTTCTTGAGCATGGTCGGTGATGGAGAACCAAACTACGACATCATGACGGCTGGGGCTTTTGGATGTTGTTCATTGTTCAATGTGGCCTTCATCTCACAAGCCATTTATCAACGAAATTTGATACAACACCACGCGATTCATGGAGGCGAAAAGACTGGTTCGCAACCCGTGTATATCGCAGCTCTTCTACTGGCTTTCTTAGGCATGGTGATTCTCTTAGGAAACCTCTTCTCGAATTATTGAGAAGTTATCCATCGTTCGGTAGTTTGTATGTCTGAACCCTTCAAGAATTGAATCCGTAATAGTCGGATTGAATCACATCATCCAAGGATTGTCGAGGGAGTAAGACAGTGCGTACTGCCCATAAATCGGTGAAGATTCGATAGGTTGCTGTCTTATCGAGATAATCGACACCACTTGAACCACCTGTCCCCATGCGTCGACCGATCATGCGCTCAACCATTCGAGCATGCGCATGACGGAACAGAAGCATGGATTGTTCGAGTTGAACGATGGTATCGATCAAACGACGTGGCCAAGAGAGGAGCGGTAATTCAGGATAGGATTCGATGAACAGCAAACCTGCTCGTGCTCGATTGGTAATACCATCTGGCTTGAGGAAGTCTCGTGCAGATGCTAGGTTAGCGTCCATTCGTGGTTTGAGTGCCTCAGGACGACCATGGCCAATGTTAACCATATGTTCGATCACTTGCTCAGAATGAGCCTTCATTGTGTCGAGGTGAGCATCAACGTAGGCATCGATGGTTGCTTGATCGTTCGCATCTGAAGGTATGGACCCGTTGATTGGAGTTCTCGATAACCAGGACGAAATCAGGTCGACCAAGGTTGGTTCTATAGAAATGCGTCGAAGTGTTTCATACGCTTCTTTGCTGATTTTTCCTTCTTCTGAAAGCTTCTTCATGTGGGCCATTGGATCCATATCTGCAACCCTTGATTCTTGCTTGAGTCCGAGTCGCATTTCCATCGCTCGCATCTGCCAGGATTCGAAACCTGATGATGTTCCGAGTCTGTCCCGGAATGCAAGGAATCCCTGAGGACTCAGTGTTTCCATCACTTTCCATTGATTGGCAAGAAGACGGAAGATTTCGATGACTCGCTCCAAGTGATGGACAATCTGTGGCAAGTGTTTCTCATCAACCGATTCCTGTGCTAGATAGTCATGCACGGCATCAAGTTCTGCACGTACTTGTTTGAACCACAATTCAAACGCCTGATGTGTGATAATGAAGTGCATCTCATCGTTCGAAGGGGAAGGTGTATGACCTTCAGGACCTGCTTGCAACTGAAGCAATTCATCAAGGCGAAGATAGCCCGAATAGGTCATTCGATTCGTTGGTGAACCTGAACCTGCCATGAACCTTGATGGAGATTCGGCACTTGAACTCTTCACCCATTTTTCTCAAAATCGAGCCACCCTATTGAGATGTAAGGGATAACAGTCATAGAGTGCATACGAAACCCCTCGACATGGGCGTAGACCACTCCACACTCCTCTCCTGGCTCTCGGACTACGATAAAGACAACATCACCATCGGTGTTGTCGCATCACACTCATCCCTGCAAATCCTTCACGGAGCACGTATGGAAGGCTTCCGAACCCTTGGTATTGCTGTAGGAGAAAATCGTCGTCGCTTCTACAAAGCGTTCCCTGGAGCAGAACCAGATGAGTGGTTGATGCTTGAAGATTATCGAGAGATGCTTGATTATGCTGAATGGTTCCGAGAAAAGAACGTCATCATCGTTCCACACGGATCGCTCGTTGAATACCTCGGAAGTGAGAACTTCCGAAATCTCGAGGTTCCTACCTTTGGAAATCGTGGTATTCTTCGCTGGGAAAGCAGCCGTGCAAAGCAGCGTGATTGGTTAGTAGCAGGCGGATGCACCATGCCGAAGGTGCTTGAGGATCCTCACGATATCGATGGTCCAGTGATTGTCAAGTACGCTGGAGCCAAAGGTGGCCGGGGTTATTTCATCGCTCGAGATTATCGTGACTTCCGTCGAAACGTCGATATTGAGGAAGAATTCACCATTCAAGAATACGTGCTTGGTTGCCGATACTACCTCCATTTCTTCTTTGACCCTCTTGCAACAGACGGCTACCAAGTCCAAGGTCGTGGCAAATATGCTGGAAAGAACCTTGGACGCTTGGAACTGCTTTCCATGGACCGTCGTGATGAGGCGAATGTGGACGAGTTCTACAAATTAGGTTCGCTCCGAGACCTTCGCGAAGCAGGCATGGAACCATCGTTTGTGGTTACTGGTAACCAACCGGTTGTTATCCGTGAATCCTTGCTTCCACGTGCCTTTGAAATGGCTGAGGGAACCGTTGCTGCATCCTTTGAACTCGAGGACGAGTCCAGAGGCATGATTGGTCCATTCTGTCTCGAAACCATCGTAACCGATTCACTTGAATTCAAGGTGTTTGAAATCAGTGCACGCATCGTTGCAGGATCCAATCCATTCGTCGGAGGATCTCCGTACTCGGACATCAATGAAACTCGAATGTCAACAGGTCGACGCATTGCACGAAGCGTTCGTAATGCGCTCAAGAACGATCGTCTCGATGACATCCTTTCTTGATTCAGCCTAAGTCAGGCGCTGGTGGTACACCAGAGCCATCGTCCTCAGGTTCATCACCAAGTTCGCTTTCAATCTCATCGACGAGGTCACCGAACTCGACTTGCTTTGGGGTGGCTTCGTCAGCGAGGATTTGAGCAGCGGAGATTTCCCCGCTTTCTGAGCGTCGAATTTGTTCTTCCAAGTCTCGCTTGATTCGCTCTCGCTCTTCCATAGTTGGGACGTTGAATGTACAGACGAGTTGAATCTCTTCACCGAAGGTGAGTTCACCAGTGTATTCCATGAGGTCACCATATGCATTTGCAATGACTTGGAACTTTGTTGGATCTTTTGAACGTCGCTTCTTATGTTTCTTGTAATAGTGAACGAAGACTTGGTAGGTTCCTGCAGGTGCTTCTCCTTCAGGCCAGACAACGTTTTCAATCGGCTTGCGGGAATCTGGTCGAACGTTGGCATCAACATCAAGATGGCCTCCACAAGCAGATTTTCTGTTTCCACCGTGTATACGCTCACCCGATGGACAAACGACGTGAAGGTCGAGATCGTTGTAGTTGTTCCACATCAAAGAAACTTGGACATCCGAGGAGCGTGCACCCTCACGTTCGAGACGTGCACGAAGTTCGTCGAGCGCACGTGATGCTGCTTGACGACGCTCAAGAGCGTCTTTTTCTTGCGCTGCTCGGATTTCTGCAAGGCGTTGCTCTTCAGCAGCGGCGAGTTCGGCTTGACGAGCGGCTTCCTCTGCATCACGCTCTGCTTGAGCTGCTGCTTCTCGTTCTGCGTTTGCACGGGCTTCCTCTGCAGCCTTTTCGGCTTCGAGTCGATCTTTCTCAGCCTGCTCTTCTTGTTCTTTCTTGAGGCGTTCTTGCTGTTCCGCAAGGGCTGCTTCTTCCTCTTCGCGTCGGCGACGTTCTTCTTCCTCTTCGCGACGAGCCCATTCCTCATCGCGCTGCCGACGGCGTTCAAGCATCTCTTCCTCGGTCTCTTCATGCTCTTCTTCAGGCTCTTCTTCTGCAGGTGGTTCTTCCCAAAACGGTTCTTCTTGCACAGGCTCAACGGGTTGCTGCTCTTGTGGAATTAAAGAAACGCTCACTCCACCAGAGAGATTTCGACGACGACGTTCGGATTCGATCATCATCAGTTTTCGCTCAAACTCGGAGCGAGCGCTCGAGAAACTTGAGCCTTTAACGGGTGCTCTGAGGCCATCAGCAACCATGCCTTGGCGCACTTCAAGCGCTGCATCACGGCGAATGAGAATAAACCAGACCCCGAGAATAAAGCCACCACCGAGGATGGCCAAAACCAGAATAGAGCCCGTGTCCATGTTCTCTGGAAGACGTACTGTGTCTTTTATCATTTGCTTCCTTTAATTTATGATTGCGTGCATGCAAAGCATTGAATGTGTCGAGCATCTCGTCACACCATGAACAAGTCCGAACGACTTGCTGCACTTCTTCCAAATGGACGAGGCGTATGGATTCCAATCGATCATGGCATGTCGGATTATCCATGCGAAGGTTTGGAGGATACTGAAGGCCTTATTCGTGATTTGATCTCTGCCGGAGTCAATGCCATCGTTGCGCAAAAAGGTGTTGTAAGTCACTACAGTCACCTATGCGAGGGGACTGACACCAACATGGTGATTCACTTTTCAGCATCTACTCGCCATGGAGGGCCTGATTCCTCTCGCAAAGTATCGGTTGGTCAAGCGTCTGAAGTTGCATCGAGGGGAGGCTTTGCTGCTTCTGCTCAAGTCAACATTGGATCGGATGGTGAAGCAGACATGTTGGAAGCACTTGGCGAATTGACGACGCTTTGTCATCACCTCGATTTGCCTGTTCTCGGCATGGTCTATGCTCGTGGGCCAAATCTCAACATCGTTGAAGGAGATACAACCAATGGCGTCGCTCACGCAGCCCGTGTTGCCTTCGAAATCGGTTGTGATGTTGGGAAAACAACGTGGACGGGTGACGAGGAATCCTTCGCTTGTGTTACTCGCGCAGCACCGATTCCACTCCTCGTAGCAGGTGGAGCAAAGACCAACACTCGTGATATGCTCACAATGGTCGAGAAAGCGATGAAAAACGGTGCTGCAGGCGTCTGCATGGGGCGACAAGTCTTCGCTCATGAACAGCCAGCAGCCGTTGCTAGAGCCCTCGTCCTCATCGTTCATTACGACAAATCTGCTTACGATGCTATGAATGAAGTTGGATTGTGAGGGAACGATATGGAAGTGTGGCTTAATGCACCCGTTTCGAAGGGTCATGAAGGCGTTGACGCCTTCTATTCCGCGGAAAGTGGATCTGATATCCACTGCGAAGATGGAGTGCTGTATCGAAACGGTGCTGTCATCGGCGGTCATGTTCACATCAACTCTGCCGAGGCACAAGCAAAGGCACGCAGCCTTGCAGGAAGCGTTGAGTGGATTCTCCTTACCTTCGAAGATTGGTCCATGATTCCAATCGAGAACGTCATTGCTGCAACCGAGAGCACGCCTACAAAAGTTGCTGCTCAAATCACGAAACCTGTTGAAGCACAAGGAGCGGGTTTTGCATTGGACATTGGCGTTGATGCGCTGCTTTGCACTGAGGATTGCTTGGAATCCGCTCTGATTGTCAAATCAATTCGTTTGGAAGAATCAACCTTAGGGGACTCTTTTCATGAAGAAAATGAGCAGCATGTTGAAGTCTCCTTGATGACCATCGTCGATATCAAAGAGGGGCATTCTGGAGATCGTGTATGCATTGATTTGCTCTCACTGCTCGAGGAAGGTGAAGGTATGCTGGTTGGTTCAACAGCGAAAGCATTCGTTCTCATTCATGGAGAAACGATTGCATCGAAGTATGTTCCAACGCGCCCATTCCGCGTCAATGCTGGGAGTGTTGAAGCATACACCTACATGGCTGATGGGACGACGAAATACCTCAGCGAGTTGACTTCAGGCGACGAGGTGCTCATCACGAGAAACGATGGAACATTGCGAACAGCGAGTATTGGTCGGATGAAAATAGAGACTCGGCCGTTCATTCTATTGAGGTTCAAAGATGAAAATGCTAATGAAGGTCATGTCTTCATTCAACAAGCGGAGACGGTTCGCTTGGTTTTGGAAACCGGTAAGGCTTGTTCTGTGACAGACCTTACGGTAGGTGATCGTGTTATTGGTCACTCCTCCACGTCAACACGGCATGTAGGGCAAAGCATCTCAGCACCGTCTGAGGAGCGTTGACACATGGCTGTTCTAGGACAAGGAATGGCTCATGGTGCATGCAGCCTACTCCATGCAGCAGGTACTGGATACGGTGCGAGCATGGCGCTTGACTTACCAATTTTGGTTCGAGTTCTTGACAAGAAGAGCAAACGCGACGTACATGACAACGATGGCCTTCTTCCACACATCGTTGCTGCTTGGATGGCAGCTGGACATGAACTGCCCATTGAGCAAGAACGTCTCCATTGGGCCGTCCAATCAAAGATTCCTGCTCAAGAAGGTCTGAAGTCATCTT
>JBMYJV010000070.1:0-6155 GCA_049594755.1 Candidatus Poseidoniaceae archaeon | reverse complement strand
AACAGCAGAAATGCAGCAGAAACCGTCGCTCAGCGATTGCAAACAATGGCTCCACAACTCACGATTGGTGTCCACCACGGCAGCCTTGCTGCTGAAACCCGACAAGAGATGGAAGAAAATATCCGAAACGGTACTCTTCAGGCACTGATTTGTACATCAAGTCTCGAATTGGGTATCGACGTTGGTTCGATTCGGAAAATCGTGCAACTGGAGAGTCCACGATCCGTCGATCGGATGTTGCAACGTGTTGGACGAGCCGATCACCGCATCGGAGGCATCGGTCGCGGCCATTTGTTGGCATGGGAGACCGACGGTATTGCAGAATCCGCTGTCGTAGCTCATCGCTCGCATCTCGGTGCAATCGAGGATGTTGAGTGGCGTCATCGCCCATACAGCATTGCTGCAAATCAGATCATGTTGATGGCTCACAGTTTCAAGGTCGTCCGCATCGATGATGTGCACGAGATCTTTTCACAAACCGACCAATTCGCAAATTGGACTCGAAAGGATACGGAAAATGTCCTTGCTGTCCTTTCCGATCGTTGGTTGCTGAAGTATTCGCTCAACCCGAATGAGACACCGTGGTATCGATGGCCGAAGCATCTCTATCTTGCAGCCAAAGAAGCTCTCCCTGATGGTAAATCGTGGCCAGATGAGTTGCCTCGATATGATGTATCGGATGATGAAATACCAGCCGAATACAAAGGCATGCGAATGCCTGTTCCGAAGGAATTCAAGGACGGCTGGTTTGCTTCAGCCGGGCGAACGCGTCGTTGGGTCGAGCATCATCTCTCGATGATTCCCGACAAACAGTCCTACCGTGTTCGCGACGTGGTAACACGAAGAACCATCGGAAACGTTGACGAAGCATTCGTTCTCGAACTGAATGGAAGTGGTGAAGAAGAAGACGGTCGAATTCGCCAATTTGTCATGGCTGGCCGAACATGGACCATCGTCGATGCTGATCCTGAACAAAGTGAAGTCTTGGTCGCCCCTGTTTCGGTCCAAGGAGAAGCGCCCACGTGGGTCGGTGAATTACCGCCCGTTCCTGCCATGGTTGCTCGAAACATCGGTCGCTTACGACGTTTGATTGCTGAAGACTTTGGTTTGGTTGAAGCAAAGGAATCGGACGAACTCGATGTTGCTGGACTGCTTGCAAACGATGGGCTTCCGCTTACATCGTATCCTCTGGATGGGGAAGCCATCGGAATGCTTGCAGATACCATCACGCGTCACATCGACGCTACTGAGGCACTTCCTGATCAGCAAACCATCACAATTGAGCGACGCTCGGAAGCGCTCGTCATCAACATCTGTCAAGGGACCCTCATCAACGAGACCATTGGTCATCTTCTCCTTGCCATGGCATCAACTCAAACCGGCCGATGGGGTGGTTTACTCGTCGAAGCGACACGAATCCATCTCTCTGGAGCGGACATTGAGCCAGAACAGGTGATCGGTTGGTTGAATGAACTCCCTGCTGATGGAATCGAGGGACTGCTCTCAGTAACGCTGCCTAATTCACGTCAAGTTCGATGGCGATTTGCCCAAGTTGCGAAGACCTTTGGTATCCTTCAACATGGTGTTGATCCTCGAAAAATCAACTTGACCGCCTTGGTTCGAAAGTATCGAGGAACCATCGTTCTGGAAGAAGTTCTGAACAAACTCTACTACGAACGTATGGATATTGAAGGTGCAAAGGACGTCCTTCGTGGCATTCAGTCTGGTCTAATTGGTGTCGTCGTTACTCCACCGGGCCCACTCGGCCTGTCCGATCGAAGCCAACGCGACTTGTTGCTTCCAAATTGGGACAATGAAGCAGTACGTGCTCAACTTCGTTTGCGATTGATGAACGAACGTGCTGTCCTATGTTGCCTCAAATGTCTGGCAGTTCGACGGTTCCGTGTTGAACGCTATCCTGAATTGAAGAATCCAAAAGAATGCATCTCGTGCAAAGGACAGATGTTGGTTTGCGCTCGTGAAGGCCTCGAAAAAATGCTCGAAGGATGGGTTGCGTCAGAAGAGGAGAGCGATCGAAACCGAATGATTCGGAACGCTTCCTTGGTGAAAACACATGGATTCCATGCGATCGTCTGTCTCATGGCTCGTGGTATTGGTGAAGCAACAGCACAACGTATCCTTCGCAAAGGTCACAACAACGACATTGAAAGCCTGCTTCAATCCATTCACCATGCAGAAATCGAGTACGCACGTACTCGCCGATTCTGGGGCTAATCACTCAAACTCGACGTTTCGAAGCTTGATTCCAGCTTCCTTCATCATGTTGGTTGAACGGGTAAAATCCTCCATCCAACGTTCTGGAATGTTGCCAGTTCCTGCATACACAACTTCGACAATTCCTGCCTGAATCAACGAACGAGCGCAGCGTGTGCAAGGAGGCCATGTCACATAGGCCGTGCAATCCTTGAGTGAGACGCCAACACGTGCTGCATGCATAATCGCATTTTCTTCAGCATGACAGATCAAGGGATATTTCTCTTCCCTATCTGTAAGTCGTTCCTCCGAATCATCGATACCTCGAGGGAAGCCATTGAATCCTGTCGAGCGGATTTCTCGGTCAGCACCAACGATGATGCAACCTACCTTGGTTGAGGGGTCCTTGCTCCACGAACTGATGTGGTTGGCCAATTCAAGAAATCGTACATCCCACTTCGAACCCATCTTGACCAACTCTGGGTTATGCTTCATCTCTTTGAGTCTTTGCAGGGAACAATTCCATGTGTTCTGTCCCCCAATAACCCATTGCATCGTACATCTCTCCGACGAGATACAGGGAGCCAATGACCAATGAGAACTCTGGTTGAAGCTGATCCAAACAATGGCTGGATGATGATGCATCTTCCTGCTCAAAGATGGTGCAAGATTTTGGCCAATTCAAGGCACGTAACGCTTCCAATTCAACACCAGGATAGCGTCCAAGTTGCGGCTTTGTAAGAACGATTGATTCAGGTGGAAGTTGATGACAAAGTTCGATCAGAGGGTTCGCAAATACAGCCAAATCGTGTTGTGGAGTGCATCCAAACACCAACGTCCACGATGATTCTTTCTCGATTCGAGCCTGTAACTGAGGAAGCATTCGCAGCAATCCACTCGGATTGTGTGCTGCATCGAAAAGTATGGAACCTCCCATGGTGCTGGAATCTCATGGAAACGGCCTGGCCAATTCAGCAATACTTGCGATGTTTGCAGGCTCTCTACATCAACATTGAGACGTTGCAAGGTTGCTTGTGCAAGGAGGGTTGCTTCTTGATCGAAGGACGCTTCCTCGGGGATTGATATCCATTCGACGGATGCAGCACCATGTACCTCTCCAAGTTCAACTCGGCCCGCATGTTTTGCTTCGTACTCAATCGCATCTACCGCCGCTAAATCATCAACCGAACGGACAATTAATGGCTTACCTGGTCGAGCAATCGCTGCTTTTTCCGCTGCAATTTCAGCCAACGTATCGCCAAGAATGTCTCGATGTTCAAGACTCAGCGATGTGACGACACTCACATCTGCTGGCAAAATCCGAGTCGCATCGTAACGTCCACCAAGTCCGGTTTCAACGATGAACACATCAACATCGTTTCTTGAAGCACAAAGACAAGCAACAAGAAACGTGATTTCGAAGAAGGTTAATTGTTCATTCATGGAGGATTCTGCTTCCCTGATATCGTTGAGGTATGCATCGAATTGTTGCGTTGAGATCGGGCGACCCTCAAGGCGAATGCGTTCTTCGATTCGGACCAAATGCGGAGAAGTGAACAGAACTGTGGATTGATTCAACTGATGAAAATGGGCTGCAAGTGTTGCACAGAGCGTTCCTTTTCCGTTGCTTCCTGCCACATGAACAACGGTCGCATTGTACGCTGATTGAATCAGTGCTTGGTGAATCTTGGATACACGTTCAAGACCGAGTTCCATGCCTCGATTTTTGCTGTGCGCAAGCCATTCACGGACGCTTGTTGACATCGACTTCACACGGTCCTTGCGGCTGGTTCTCATAGGTGTAGCGATGCAACGATTGTCTCTGCAACCGTCGATGCGCTCAAATGTGGTTCCTGTCTGGAAGGTCTATGAGCGACGTTGCAGGAGACTTTCGCCGTCAACTCCCATCGATGATCGGGATGGCGGGGATGTTCGTAGCAACCATCTTCCTAGCCATGTATATTCGACCTTGGTACGATAAAGCAGGGTTACAGGCATTTGGCGAAGCAGGCGCCTCACAACTACGGTACATTGGACTAGAACTCATCATGATTTTTATCTTCACTGCAGCAATCTTAATGCTTGCAAAATACAAGAAGGAATGGATCATCAAATACGGTATCATGGGTATTCTCTTCATAGCGCTACTCTATGCAAACGTCCCCCTTGCGCACCAGATAATGGTCGATGATAGCGTGACTCCATTTGAGTACGATTCAAATGAAAGAACAAACGCGACCTACATCACAGAAATTGGGATGGATCAGTACATCGATTCTATGCAAAGCTACGATTCTGGGGAACTCATCAACACCGTTCGCCTCATGCAATGGGGAGTGGATGAGCCTGTTTGGACGACAGATTTCGCCCATGGGTCGATTGTCGATGAATCGGTTGAACTCGTTGTTGTCCCTGGTCCTGACACCGTCACCATCTCCAATGGTGAGTCAATTCGTACCCTTTCTCTCTCAGACGGTGCAATCGAATCCACCTACCAATGTCTTGAGATTGATGGAAATGGAGAGGTGCAATCCATTCTTCAATTCGGATGTGCAATAGCGACTGAAACAGAAGACGCTGTTTACATCATCGACGGGACAGACAACATTCATCGATACAACACATTCCCTGAAGCCCCTAACGTGATGACCAAACAGGCTACATGGAAACTCCCGAGCGAAATGAAGACGTCGAAACTTGTTGAAGCAGAACTCCTTGATAACAAGCACCTGTTGATTGTCACTGAAACCTATGCGGGGGTTGTTCTCCTCAATGAAAGCGCAATGTTTGTCGAGGGTGACGATATCTATGAGCCTGTTCAAGTTCTCATCAATGCTGAATCTGAAGCAGGCTTTTCCTCGGCGGATGTGGGTTACTCGAACGTAGCCGATGTGACAATGGAAGAGTCCAGCGATAATCAACAACTCATCGTACTCGGGACCGATGATGGGGATATCCTGTCGTGGTCCTACTCGCCGACCGATGAAGAAGTGTTTGCGAGGGAATCACGTGTGAGTATCGACAATTTTGCCAACAGTATTCGAGACGTTCGCCTGACAGACATTGATGCAACAGGTTACACTGAATTGCTGGTTACCACCGACGAAGAGGCACGACTTCTTTATGGCTCATCAATGGTGCAGAAGCTAATTATTGATGTCGAAGAGGGTTCAGATGTTGCAGTCGCCTTCGGAGAAACAGTATCTGACATCGAGAATGACACCATCCATTTCTATGCCACAATAGTCAATCCGTCTTACATCACTGGAGAAGGGGAAAGGGTCAATGCAACTTACACGACTTCATCAGGCGTTGTGGACGCATCGATGTTCTTGGTTGGTGGTATTGTCATCGAAGATATACCTGCCATCATTGGCATCTTGTTTAGTCTCTTGCTGATGATTCTCCTCTACGTACACAGCGAGTGGTACGTTGTCAACACGGTTGGCATTCTTGTCGGCAGCGGTGTCATCGTCATGCTTGGTGTTTCCTTCGTTCCAACCTTGATCATGGTGTTCATGATTGCCGCAGCCGTGTACGACGCTTGGGCAGTGTACAAATCGAAGCACATGCTCGATCTTGCCGATACGATGATGAATCTCAACTTGCCGATTCTGTTGGTTGCCCCTCAGGATTCTGACTATTCCATGCGTAGCGAGCGAACCACTGTTCACGATGCTGCAGAGGAAGCTCCACGTGATGCTGTGCAAGAAGCCCCCAGAGAGCGTGTCGTTGCGAAGAGCAGCGATGCGATGCTGATGGGGCTTGGGGATGTGATCTTCCCGGGAATGCTCGTGTTGTCCACGCTTCAGTATGTTGGAGGCGACAATGGCTTCATCATGGCCATGACCACGCTCATTGGCAGCCTCATCGGGTATTCAGTTCTCATGTATTACGTCGGTAGAGGACAGGCTCAAGCGGGCCTTCCGTTGCTGAATGGT
>JBMYJV010000069.1:0-6178 GCA_049594755.1 Candidatus Poseidoniaceae archaeon | reverse complement strand
AGCATGTCGATGAAGCTCGCCAAGCAGTTGAAGCGATGGCATGGCCTGAGCCAGAAACCGTGACGAAGGGTGT
This sequence comes from Candidatus Poseidoniaceae archaeon, assembly GCA_049594755.1. GTDB lineage: Archaea > Thermoplasmatota > Poseidoniia > Poseidoniales > Poseidoniaceae > MGIIa-L2. The sequence goes on along the minus strand of JBMYJV010000069.1, from coordinate 6,105 downwards.
TACAACACTCCACGATGCGAGGACGCATGATGACCATCTTGCTTTGGTCGGAGCCGTTCCAAGCGCGCAATCTCGAGCATCTCATCAACCACTGGAGTACGTTGAATCTGGTGGATGGACGTATGCTCGAGCCATTCAACAAGCCATGGTCGACATTGCGAACATGCATGGAGAAGATTGTGTCTTCATTGGAGAAGATATGGAGGTCGCAGGAGCATTTGGAATGAACATGGCCCTGAAAAATGCAGGACACCAAGAGAAGTTGGTCGATATGCCGCTCTGTGAAGCCATCATCGTTCACACTGGCGTCGGAGCCGCTCTCTCTGGCATGCGTCCAATGGTTGAGATTCAATTTGGAGGATTTGCTGCTCTCGGTTTCAATGCTCTCATCAACAATGCAGCAATGTTGCGATGGCGATGGGGCGCTGATTGTCCTATGACAATACGTGTCCCTCTCGGCGCACGAACTCGCTCGGGTCCGTTCCATGCGAACATGATCGAATCTTGGTTCGCCAACGATCCAGGACTGGTTGTCCTTGCACCAGGAACGCCGCAAGATGCCTATGACCTATTGGTCGAAGCAGCACATCTTGATGACCCAGTTCTGTTCCTCGAACACATTGGACTGTATGGGCTGCGTGGAGGAAAAACCGGATGGGGTCAAAACATCAATCAGAAAGTTGACACGTCGTCTGTTCATGCATCCATCGAACAAGGAAAACGCCATTCAATTGGAAAAGCATCCATTGTTCGTGAAGGTGAAGACGTTACGATTGTGACTTGGGGTGCCATGGTTCACATCGCAGCCGAGGCTGCATCGAAGCTCTCTGAAAACGGCATTGATGTTGAAATCGTTGATTTGCGAACATTGCTTCCGTTTGACGCTGAATCGTGTATCGCATCTGTCCAAAAGACAGGACGTCTGATCGTCCTGCAAGAAGGTCAATGGCACGGCGGTCTTGGTCATACCATTCAATCTCGAATCCTCGAGTCTACGTTCTATCAACTCGAGACCCAACCAGTCGTCATCGGGGCAATCGATACACCAGTACCGTTCTCTCCTCCATTGGAAAACCACACCATTCCTTCGGTGGAACACGTGACCAATGTCATTCAGAAGTTGATGCAATAATTCGCTCGGCGGCTACGGCGAGAAGCGCTCCAGCGATTGTGCAAATGAAGTACACTGGGATAATCAATCCGTCACCTGAGACGAAATTTGGCCCAAACGTTCGTGCTGGATTCATGCTCGCTCCAGTGTATTCGCCAAAAACAAACGCAAGGGCTGCAACTGTTGAACCTACTACGAGAGCAATCGGAATCCACTGGTGGGTCCTTCGAATAATCCAGAGAATGGAAGCCATCAGCAAGAATGTGATCAGAATCTCAATTCCGATGAGATTGACCCATGTGGTGTTTCGCACAGTTGGTCCAGCACCGTTCAGGAGTAAACCAGCAAACAACGCACCGACCAATTGGCCGAGAACATGTGCTATTGTGTCGTTGGTCGAAAGATTGCCTCTGTACCAAAAGGCGATTGAAACGGCTGGATTGATGTGTGCACCACTCCAACGACCAATGCCGATGATGACAAGAGCTACAATGGCTCCAAACGCAAGTGATATTTCAAGCGATGAGCGCTCCAATGCAACGCTTCCACATCCAACAAAGATCATGGTGAAAGTCCCTGCTGCTTCGATGCCTCCACGCTTCCACATCGGTTTTTCGAACTGAACAAAGAACATCATCTTAACTCCATAGAAGTACAGAAGCATCAAAACCCATAACTCATGGGGAGTTTATGGAGCAGAAGGATGAGTTGATGGGAATTCCCCAACTCCTTCACTTCAATGCCATGCTCATTACTGGAGCGCTCTTTTTTGCGATTGTCTTGATGAAGTACCTCGGGCAATCGAATTCGATGTTCGTTGTCAGCATCATTTTGGTTCTTTCACTTGGACTACTCATCACCAGTGCGGACTTCTTTATCGAGGGTGCGAAGGGGCTTGCTCGACGTGCAGGAATTGCAGAAATCGTGATTGGTTTAACCATCGTATCGATTGGTACATCGCTTCCAGAGATCTTGGTTTCCGGTAGCGCAGCCTACGAAGCGAGTCAAGGAAAACAAGGAGCAGCAGACTTTGCCATCGGTAGTATTCTCGGTTCTGTCCTCGTCCAGATAACACTGATTCTTGGTATCGTTGTGATGACGAGATCGGTCAAAGTTCGTCCATCATGGTTGAACCGGGATGGTGTCATCATGCTTCTTGCAGTGGTTCTTCTCCTGTTTTTCGTTTGGACGAATAACGAGCTTGCACGATGGGAAGGAGCGATTCTTGCGTCCCTCTATGTCGCTTACATCGTTTGGCTGTTGATGAAACGCGAGGCCATTCGTCAAGAGGAGGTCGAAGAATCAGGTGAATATCAAGTCCGAGGTTCAAACTGGAGTTCAGCCGCTTACATGATTATGATCTTCCTTGGTCTTGCTTTTGCGGTCTATGCTGCAAACATCTTGGTTGAGCAAGCCTACGATCTTGCATTGAAGCTGAAGGTGCCTCATTCCGTTGTTGGAACAACTGTCTCTGGAATTGGGACCTCCTTGCCGGAACTCACCATCGCATTGATGGCAGCAAAACGCAGCAAAGGTGTAGCGATTGGGACTCTTATCGGTTCGAACATCACCGACCCTCTTTTGTCCGTTGGAATCGCTTCAATGATTCACCCACTCTCCATCTCACCTGAAGACAACGGGTTGACCATGGATATCATTGCACCAGCCACCGTCCTTGGAGTCCTTCTCGCTCTGTTCTTTATGCGCCGAACCTATCGATTCGAGCGTTGGGAAGGCACCTGTTTGGTCCTGTTTTATGCCATATTCTTGGTCGTTTTGCAACTCAATCGGTGAGTTGAGGTAAAATCAAGACTTATGTCCGACCTTCCACTGGGAGAGTCATGGTCGACTTCCAATTGGACGAAATGCAGGAGATGCTTCGTGAACTTGCTCGAGAGTTTGCACGTGACGAGATACGCCCACATGCCGAACATTGGGATGAAGAATCCGTGTACCCAAAAGAAACCATTCAACTCGCTCATGAGATGGGTTTGCTGAATCTTCACATTCCTGAGGCATACGGTGGACCAGGACTTGGCTGTATGGAAGAAGTCCTTGTCAACGAAGAACTTGCATGGGGCGACCCAGGTTTCGCTACTGCTGCCTATGCAACGGCTCTAGCTTGCGCCCCTATCATTACAGGTGCAACCGTGGAACAGAAGAACGTCTGGTTGCGAAAAGTCGCAGAAGAAGGCGCACTAGCATCCTATGCAGTCACTGAACCTGGAGCTGGTTCGGATGTCGCTGCCATTCAAACCACAGCGGTTCGAGATGGTGATGAGTACGTCATCAATGGCTCCAAAATGTGGATTACTGGTGCAGGATATGCCGATTTCTTCTTCGTACTGGCGAAAACAGATCCTGATGCAGGTTACCGAGGAATGTCTGGATTTATTGTCGAAGCAAATGCAGAGGGCCTCTCTCTTGGCAAAAAGGAGACCAACATGGGTCAACGTTGCAGCGATACACGCAGTATCACATTCAACAATGTCCGCGTACCTGCCAACCAATTGGTTGGTGAAAGCGAATCCGGTGGATGGATGAACGCCATGAATGCCTTCGATTTGAGCCGCCCAAACATTGCAGCTCATGCGACCGGGCTCTCACGTGCAGCATACGAACACGCACTTCAATACAGCAACGAGCGTCAAACATTCGGAAAGCCATTGCACAAGCATCAAGCCATCCAATTCATGCTTGCGGATATGAAAACGAGCATCGAGGCGAGCCGATTGCTTACCTGGAAGTCCGCTGCAGACGCAGACGCTGGCATCAAGAACACAGAATCTGCGGCTCATGCTAAGCGCTTCGCAGCAGATACGGCCATGCAAGTTTCAACCGATGCAGTACAAGTCTACGGAGGCTATGGATACTCTGAGGAATACCCTGTTGCTCGACTCATGCGTGGTGCAAAGGTCATGCAAATCTATGAAGGAAGCAGTCAAGTCCAGCGAATGATCATCGGTCGAGAAATTACCAAGAACCTTTGAATCGAGCGGATTCAATCAAACCGCTGCATGATATCGTCAGATACGTCCTGCAACCAGTGTGTTTGAATGGAATCCAAATCAAATGATTCTTCATCACCATCAACGTCCCAAAAGCCTGGAAGGAAATCGATCAGTTCAATCTCACGTTCTTCCTCCATGTAGTCCAGTGCATGTTGAGGATTACCACCAAAACACAGAGCGCTTTCATCAATCATCTCCTGTGTGACCACCATTTCTTCTTGGAAGGTGAAGACGTGGTACAATTCTTCACGTGGGCAAACAATGAATTGTGCGACAAGCGGTATCTCCATGGCCAACTTGACGTCGTTATGCAAGCTTAGAGCAAGGGATGCAAGACGATCCCCAACGGGCAGATGCTCTTTGTTTTCATGAATATTGAGGCATAATTTGGCTGTATAGGCTCGTGCTTTTTCGGAATCAAAATCTCTTTTCCGAGCAGCACCTGTCACCTCAGTTGTCCAAGGGGTCTGCATGAACAGCCCGATTGGACGAGAAGCTTCAACTTCATAGTGCCTTCCTGAACGGCCACGAACTCGCACAACAATCTTGTAAATTGAGGTTGAATCAATCAATTCGATTCCATCGATGTTGCAAACCTCTTGAAGAAACTGCATGGATTTCTCATGCGGATTCAGTTCACATTCCAACGACACATTCGTTTCTCAATTCCACCGTATATGAACCGAAATTCTCAACACCGTTCCATCCATGGTTGCAGCATGGGAGGAATTGACGTGATTCTCTTGGCAGCAGGTCGCTCTTCTCGACTTGGCCAGCCAAAAGCCCTTGTGGATGTTGATGGTCAGCCGTTGATTCAACGACTCATCAGCAGGTTGCATCAATTGCATCCAGAGGTGACGGTCGTCACGAACACCGACCTACTTGCGGACATCATGCTGCTTTGCCCATCGGCTCATGTCGTGCTTAACACTGACCCAGAAAAAGGTCGGACTGGATCCATCCAATGTGGGCTTGCGAGCATTCTTGAACGAAATGGTCGTTTGCCCAAAAAGGTGCTTTTGGTCCCCGTAGATCGACCTGGCTGGAGTGTTGAATTAGTCAACAATCTCTTGGAATCAGAAACGACCACATGTCCTGTTTGGAACAATCGTGGAGGCCACCCATTGCTGATGGTTGGAGACGATGTCAAGGCTGTCTATTTGGCTGAAGGTGATGCACCTCTCTCCTCTTTGGTTCAACGTAAGCCTATGCCTGTTGACTTCCCTTGGCTTCATCTAAACATCGATACTGAGGCTGATTTGGTTGATCTTCTTACAGCTTCAAAGGAAGATTGGTTCTAGGGCAAATCGTATGTGTATGGTCATCGAGGCATCGCTATGACGGCGAGAGTTCTGGCATGGGTGTTGGAACAATTGCGACACAATTCGCCTGTTGTTCTCGCTACTGTTGTTGGAACGAAAGGTAGCGTTCCTGGAAAATCCGGAGCCCGCTTGGCAATGAATCGGTCTCAGAATTGGATCGGAACGGTTGGCGGTGCTGGATTGGAACACCGAATTCTCAACCGCTGCAAAGAATTGCTTCAAGAAACAAAAGCAACATCTGAGGTCCACACCTTTGGCCTCAACAAAGGTGCGAAGGGCTATGAAGTGCAGCCACTCGACTCACTTTGTGGTGGACAAGTCACCATTTCATTGGAGTTGATGTTACCGATGCCTCATATTTTGTTGATGGGAGGGGGGCATTGTTCGGAAGCCATCTCCAAATTGTTGCCAAAAAAAGGCTGGAATTATTCCGTTCAAGATACTCGTGAAGCGTTCACAGCCGCTGAACTCTATCCAGAAGCCATCGAACGATCTTATTCAACCGTTGAAGCATTCTTTAGCAACGAAACTGCAGAATCACTCTCACGCTTTTCGGATGTTCTTTTGCTCGGTCATGATTATTCCGAAGACCTTGACAGGCTTCAACGGTTGCTGCAACTTGCGGAAGGTGCGAACGTTTCCCCTGATGGGAAAGCCTTCC
>JBMYJV010000068.1:0-6245 GCA_049594755.1 Candidatus Poseidoniaceae archaeon | reverse complement strand
CGATTGGCTCTGTTGTGAGATCAATCTCGAGCGTCCCTGCCAAAGCGTAGGCAACAACAAGCGGCGGAGATGCGAGATAGGAGGCCTTGACCTTACCATGGACACGTCCTTCGAAGTTTCTGTTTCCGGAGAGAACGCTTCCGACGATCAAGTTGCCTTCATCGATGGCTGCATCGATTTCCTCGGGCAGGGGTCCTGAGTTTCCGATACAGGTTGTGCATCCATATCCAACGACATTGAATCCGAGTGCGTTGAGGTCCTCTTGAAGACCGGTTGCTTCGTAGTACTCGGTGACGACTCGGCTACCTGGAGCGAGGGAAGTACGAACCCACGGCTTGACACTGAGTCCAAAAGAACGAGCCTTTCGAGCAACGAGCCCAGCTGCAAGCATGACATCAGGATTCGACGTGTTTGTGCACGATGTAATCGCAGCGATGACGACATCACCATGGTTGAGATCGTAGATTTCTCCATCACGCTCAACGATGGCTCCATTGTTCAGTTCGGATGCATCCAAACCATGCCCTTCAAAGCCAAGTTCGTTCGTAAGTGAGTGAACGAAGTGGGACTTCATGTCCTTCAAATCAACACGGTCTTGAGGACGCTTTGGTCCAGCAAGAGCGGGAAGAATGGTTCCAAGATCCAGCTCGAGAACGTCCGTGTAGGATTTCTCAGCATCGCTTGCATTGTACCAAAGGCCTTGAGCCTTGGAGAATGCTTCAACTCCTGCAAGGGCATCTTCATCACGACCCGTGAGTCGAAGGTATTCGATGGTTCGCTCATCTACAGGGAAGAATCCACAGGTGGCTCCGTATTCTGGAGCCATGTTGGCAATGGTGGCTCGATCTGCAAGAGAAAGAGCAGCCATTCCTTCACCGAAGAATTCAACAAACTTTCCAACAACACCGTGTTCACGAAGCATTTCAACGATTCGAAGCGTCATATCGGTTGCAGTCACACCTTCATTGAGTGAACCCGTTAAACGTACACCAACGACATCGGGCGAAAGCATGTAGATCGGTTGTCCGAGCATCACTGCTTCTGCCTCAATGCCTCCAACACCCCAGCCAAGGACACCAAGTCCGTTGACCATGGTTGTGTGAGAGTCGGTTCCTACGAGCGTATCAGCAAGCCAGATGTTGTTTTCTGCACGAGCAACACTGGCAAGGAATTCAAGATTGACTTGGTGAACAATTCCACGTGATGGAGGCACAGCTTGGAAGTTGGCCAAGGATTGTTGACCCCACTTCAAGAAGGTGTAGCGCTCCATGTTTCTATGATACTCAATGTCAAGATTCATTTGAAGGGCATCAGGATTTGCTCCCGAAACATCGACTTGAACCGAGTGATCGATGACCAAATCGACAGGAACCTGTGGATTGACCTTCTCTGGATCGCCACCCATCTGGACCATTGCATCACGGAGAGCGGCAAGGTCGACGACGGCTGGAACACCTGTGAAATCCTGGAGGATAACGCGAGATGGACGGAATGGAATCTCTCCACGCTCTCCGTTTGCCTCCCATCCAGCAATGGCCTTGACATCTTCTTCTCGAATCAAAAAGCCATCACAATTACGCAGAGCACCTTCCAGCAAGACACGCATTGAGTAGGGAAGATGGTTGGTGGAAATTCCAGCATCATCAAGGGCAGAGAGGGCGTAGTATGTGCCTCCAACCTCAAGTTCTCGCTTCGCCAAAAATGGGTCCAATTCGCTCATGATTCAAAGGGAATCGCACCCCGTTAATCAACCGAACTGTTCTATTTTCTGTGAGACTTCACCAGAATTTGTACCATGGGTCGTCTGCGTCGATGAGTTCAACAGTTTCTACAGTTACTGGGAAAGTCGAAAGTTTGTTGCTGTCAGTGCAAACAGTTTGTGAAGGTCCACAGCCGACCTGAGAGATGGCATCGATGACTTCTACACCACTCGTTCCTGTACCGTCGATTTCGCCTCTGTATGCCTTTCCGAAGGCCGTGTAGGAGCCATCGAGATTGTATGCACCGTCGGAATCAACAAGGTAGAACTGGCCACCTGCTGAGTTTTCATTCTGGCTGCGTGCTGCAGCAATGGTGCCTGGCTCGTGTGTTTGACCGAATTCTGCAGGAATGACCCAGTTTGTCATGTCGTTTCGGCACACATCAGACTCGCTAAATGGAGAAGGCGAACTGTTAGCACAGTATCCAAAGAATTTACCAGCATGCGCCCCAGTTCCGTCTCCATTTTCGAAGTCGCCTCCTTGAATCATAAATCCGTCGACAATTCGGTGAAAGATGGTACCATCGTAACGATCTGCTTCAGCGTTGGCTCGGAAACTTTCTGCGTGCATTGGCGTCTCGTCATCGTAGAACTCAATCCAAATCTTACCTGTATGGTCGACGTTGTTCGTGTCTGTCCATGAGATTTCCATGACAACGTTGCTTTGTGTCGTCGACCCTGTATTGTTGACGCTTGACAAGATGGCTAGAACAACCAAGAAGCCTCCAAAGATCACAACGATTCCGGCGAGCGTCGGCCCTCCATTGTTGAACATTCGAGGAATGACGGTCTCACTGATTCGCTTGTCTTGCATTTCATTGAGGAGCTTGTTGTAAAGTGAACTTGTTTTCTTGTCTTTTGGATTCTTTTTGCTCGCTTCTCGCAAAAACATCGCTGCCTTTCTGTAATCGGATTTCGAGTCGTTGGCTTTGGCAATGTTCCACGTTGCTTCACCGACCAATCGTGCCGTCATTGGGTTCATCGCTTGAGGATCGACTGCTCGAAGCGTTTGTAGGGCACCCTCGTTCTTTCCTTTCGTGATGTCCTTTGCTGCTTTTTCCCAAGCCTCGCTTAATCCATCGTCCGCCATGGTTGCTCAGAACCGACTTCTATTTTTGACCTTCACGGATAGGAACACTGAGGATTTTGCTACAACATATTGAAGTGATGAAAGCGATGGGCAATGAATTAGAGGCCGCGACGAACGTCGCTGGGGCCTGAGGAGATACAACAGATGGATACCATCGCCAACGACTTCACCATCAACATCGCAACCGCCAACGGAACTGGGTCGCAATCGGCCAACCTGATTCTCCTCCAATCGCTATTCGATATGGGCGTTCCAGTCTCAGGAAAGAACCTGTTTCCATCGAACATTTCGGGCCTTCCTACGTGGTACATCGTAAGGCTGTCCGATGAAGGCTACCAAGCCCCAGGCGATCGAACCCACATCCAAGTCTTGGTCAACAAGGCTACATGGGCTGAAGACCTTGCAGCGCTTGAACCAGGTTCCGTCGTCATTTGGAACATGGATTCCAAGATGCCTATGGACCGTGAGGATGTTGTTTCCTACCCAGTCCCAATGACAAAACTTGCACGTACACTCAGTCCAAAACTTGCGAAGTTGGTCACGAACATCGTCTATGTTGGCGTATTGGCTGAACTTCTCGGAATTACCGACGAAGCTTTGCACAAGGCTGTTGCTGGCCAATTCAAAGGGAAGGCATCTGCCATTGAACTCAACACAACTGCTCTTGAACTTGGTCGAAATTACGCCAAAGAGAACTTCACCAAAGGCGACCCATACGTCGTTGAGCCACGTGCGATCGAACAGAAGCGGTTCTTCATGGAAGGTAACGAAGCGGTTGCTCTTGGCTGCATCTTTGGTGGCGTACAATTGCTTGCTTGGTACCCAATCACACCATCTTCAAGCCTCGCTGAAGGCATCATTGGATGGTTGCCACGACTTCGAACCAACGACGAAGGTGAATCGACATGTGCCGTGATACAAGCTGAGGACGAACTTGCTGCAGCAGGCATGGTTCTAGGAGCAGGCTGGGCTGGTGGTCGTGGAATGACCGCCACATCCGGACCGGGTATCTCATTAATGCAAGAATTCATCGGTCTTGCTTACTTCGCAGAAATCCCATCCGTCTTCTGGGACGTCAATCGTGTTGGACCATCGACTGGACTTCCTACACGTACCCAACAATCGGATCTTTCGATGTTGTACGAAGGAAGCCATGGCGATACGCAACACATCGTTATCATTCCAGGAACCGTCGAGGAGTGCTTCGAATTTGGATGGAGAGCCTTCGACATCTCCGAACGCTATCAAACACCTGTCTTCGGTCTCTCGGATCTCGATCTTGGGATGAACCGTTGGGCATGTGAAGGATTCACCTACCCTGACGCTCCAATGGACCGTGGCAAGACCATCCGTGAACAGGATGTCTTTGAGGCCATGGAAAACTTCGGTCGTTACCGTGATGTTGACGGTGATGGAATCCCTTACCGAACGCTTCCCGGTAGCGGCATGGCACCTATTCTCTATCGTGGCACTGGTCACAATCCAGACGGTGTTTATTCTGAGAAGCCTGATGATTACTTCGCTCTCATGAAGCGCTTGAAGGACAAGGTCAACGGCGCTCGAGACCACCTACCCGCACCAATTCTCCGAGAAGAGATTGAAGGCGATGTCGGCGTCATCTATTTCGGAAGTATGGAGAATACCATCCAAGAAATCGATGACATTCTTGAAGCAACTGGCCTCAAAGTCAGCCAGTGCCGTGTTCGCTCTCTACCGCTACATAGCGAAGTTGAGGCGTTCATTCGACGTCACCGAATGACCATCGTACTGGAAATCAACCGTGATGGTCAGCTCTGGGGCATCCTACGACGAGAGCTACCAAACGACATTGTTGGCAACGTTCATTCGGTTGCATACTCCGACGGTATGCCCCCACGTGCCCGTATTTATGCAGATAAAATCCTCGAGACCATCAAGGAGGTGAGCCAATGAGCGACAAACCAGCACGAGCCATCAAATTGAACGTCATCAATGAACCAAAAGACAGTTACACAGGAGGTCCTTCTTCGCTCTGTCCTGGCTGTGGTCACGACCAGATTTCGAACGTGATCGTGAATGCTGCTTGGGAGAACGGAATCAAACCTCACCGAATTGCAAAGATGTCAGGTATTGGCTGTTCATCCAAAACACCTGCATACTACCTCGGTCAATCCCACGGATTCAACACCGTTCATGGACGTATGCCGTCCGTTACGACCGGAGCGTATGCCATCAACAAGGATCTACTCTATCTCGGTGTTTCTGGCGATGGTGATTCTGCATCGATTGGTATCGGTCAATTGATTCACGCCATCCGTCGAAACATGGACATGGTCTACATCGTTGAGAACAACGGTGTCTATGGATTGACCAAGGGGCAATACTCAGCAACAGCTGATGTTGGTTCCAAGAAGAAGAAAGGAAAAGCCAACGAAACACAGCCAATCGACTTGTGTGCTCTTGCCATCAATCTCGGTTGTACCTTCGTCGCTCGGTCCTTCTCAGGATCAAAGAAGCAACTTACTTCGCTTCTCAAGGCTGCTATGTCGCACAAGGGATTCGCTCTCATCGACGTCATCTCTCCTTGTGTTACCTTCAACAACAACGACGAATCCATGCGCTCGTATCAATATGTCAAGGACAACGAAATCACGCTTCACATGGCCGATTACATCCCACACTTTGAGCCGATGGCTGAAGTTGAAGTTCCTGAAGGACACTATACGGATATTACACTGCACGATGGTTCAACCATCCGTCTTGAAACGATTTCAGCCAATCACGATCCAAGTGATTCCATGGCTGCTTTGACGGCACTTCATGAAGCTGAAGTCGAAAAGAAGCACGTAACAGGTCTGCTTTACTTCGATGCAAGCAAGCCATCGCTCGCAGAAGATCTTGGTCTTGTTGAGACACCACTTCTCGATGTCAGCGACGATGAACTTCGACCTTCGAAGGCCATGCTCGACACCATTAACCAGGAATTCTTGAACCAGTGATGCAACAAATCTCCTAAAAGGGAGCAGGAAGAAGTGAGGATTGTGGACGAAAAAATCCTCCTTGGAATCATCATTGGCGGTGGCTCCTTACTCTTCTTCCTGATTTTGTTCTTGGTCAATCGGTTCCGAAAGCAACGAGAATTGAAGAAACAACGTCAACTCCGGAACGCAAGTCGAGCGCCTTTGTCCAGCATGCGTTCTCAACGCAACGATCGCAGAAACGCTCGCAGACACGTTGTTTCTCGTGGACTTCAATTGGATCAACTCAGTGATTCAGCCAAACAAGCTTACCAACAACGACAACAACGTCGTGTCTCACAATATTCAGACCTCCAACTGGTCATGGACGAATTGTTCATTCCTGAGCGTGATGCGCTCGAAACCGAAGATGAGGAGGAAGAATCCGATGATGATCGTT
>JBMYJV010000067.1:0-6272 GCA_049594755.1 Candidatus Poseidoniaceae archaeon | reverse complement strand
AACAGAAAGCAAAGTTCCCTTACCGCATTGGCGATCTTCCAGGACCTGTTGGTGCGATTCATGATTTGATTCTCACTGGTCTTTTGGAAGGCCCGGGAATTGCAGAACGAAAAGCTACATCACGCCATGACGATATCGACGGCGCCGCTGCTGGTTGGGCATGGTTGCGTGCCGCTGACCGTTCAGCCGGACAGGAATGGCATTTCGAATCGCTCGCTCGAGATCGTGGTGGTGCTTGGATGGAAGCAACGAAAGCATTGCTTGAAGCAGGAAAGAATCTCCTCAACTCTGAAGAAGGCACAACTACAGATTTCATTGAGGCCTTGAGCGCCCTACATACGTCAACAGGGCAACAAGAGCCTCTTCCGAATCAGCCCAATGCTTGATTCAAATCTTCCCAAAGATCCTCAACATCTTCGATTCCGACACTGATTCGAACATAGCCTGGTTCAATTCCTGCAGCAATGCGAACGTCCACAGGCATGGCCATGTGACTCGAGGTGGCAGGCACTTCAATGAGTGATTCAACACCACCAAGCGAAGTTGCTTCATAGAACAACTTCAGTTTGGACATGAATTCCATAGCACCCTCATCGCCTCCTGATACGACGATTCCGAGCATACCGCAGCCCTTTGGTACAACACGTTGTGCAATCTCGTATTCGGAATGTGAAGGCAGTGTAACATGCTGAACACGGACCACGTTTGGGTGATCTTGGAGTCGGCGTGCAAGTTCTGCAGAATTTGATGTGAGGATTGGCATGCGTGCATGAAGCGTGCGCATACCTCGTTCGAGAAGGTAACAGTTGTGTGGGTCCGGAGCACCTCCAAAGTGAACACGGCCCATGAAAATCTTTGAAATCAGCTCCTTTGATCCAACGACTGCTCCCCCGAGGAGATCGGAATGACCACCGAGGTATTTCGTTGTGGAATGGATGACCAAATCAGCGCCCATGCTCAATGGCTGACAACCCCAAGGTGATGCAAATGTGTTGTCAACAACAACGAGCAGATTGTGTCGTTTTGCAACCTCAATCATAGCTGGGATATCGCATACCTTGAGGTTAGGATTCGTGATGGTTTCGATGTACATGATCTTCGTATTGTCCTGAATGGCTGCCTCGTACGAAGAAGGGTCACGAATATCGGCCATGGTTGTCTCGATTCCAAGTCTTGGCAATTCTTCCGTCATCAGACCATAGGTTCCCCCATAAACATCGGCAGATGCGACGATGTGGTCGCCTTGATTGAGGAGCATCAACATGGTTGTCGAAATAGCTGCCATACCGCTTGCAAACGTTTCAGCATCTTCTCCGCCCTCCATCGCACAAATTTTCTGGGCAACTGCATCGGAATTAACAGATGAAAGGCGTGAGTAAAGGAGCGTGTGCTGAGCACCAGCAGCCCAGCCAGCATAGCGTTCTTCCGTGAGTTTATACGTCGATGAAAGGAAGATCGGTGTGTTCACAGAATCGCCAACATGATTGGTTCCTGCGTGCACATTTTTGGTCGCATCGCGGTGATTGTTGTGTTCTGCCATGGTCTCGCCCAATATTTCCTCATGGCAGACAGGACTTGAACGATGTGCTACTTTTCGATGGCTTATTCTTCCTCAGGATTAAAGATAACAACGGATTTTGGAGATTGGGCGTTTGGATTTTCGCGCAGTTCAACCATGAGATTACCAATGAGCAAGGCGCCACCGCCAACCGCAATCCAACCCGTCCAACTGGTCATGCCCAAGCCGAGCGCAAAGATCGTCGCCCAGACCGGTTCGAGGGCATAGATGATAGCCGCTTGGACAGGGTGGAGGAAGCGTTGAAGCAGATTCAACAACAACAGAGCGAACAACGATCCAATCAGGCCTAAGCAGAGCAATGGAACGATGACTCCGCCGCTCGCGATAACCGATAATGCATCGGTTGTTGACGTTCCTGCTGTGAGAATCGCAACCACGAGGCTTCCGATAACAACGATGAGAAAGGAGGTGCTCGTTACACCAATAGGGCTCATTTCTTCGGTTATTTTCTGTGTGTAGAGAATATGCAGAGCGAAGAAAAAGGCGCAAAAGACCGTGAGAACTTCTCCTGCACCCCATGACAGATGAGGTGGCCCTTCGATGAAGCCTGCTCCAAATGTTGCAAGGGCAACGCCGAGAATCATGGTTCGAGTCACTTTTTGTCCAGTTAGTGTCGTCGTAATCAACGCCGTAAAAACGACGTAGAGCGAGGTCAAAAACGCTGATGTCGATGGAGTAATTGAATCGAGACCAATCATTTGGGTGATGAAACCAACAAGTAAGATGCCGCCAAGAATTGTTCCTCCTTTCCACAATTGTTGATCCCTTAATGCTGAACGAGCCTCTCTTGAAATCAAAAAGAGAGCGATAAAGGCGATGAGAAATCGTCCACCAACAAGCGTTGCTACAACGGGTGTTCGGCCATATGCCTCAATCTCTGGTTGGATGGCATTCATGGCTTGTTTCATCCAAATGAAGGTTGCACCCCATGCGAATGTCACAGCGAGAAGGCCCCATGCCGCCTTTCGACGCATCAATGCCTCCATGATTCCCCTCTTCCATTCATAGTGCATAGTGATGATGGTCGGTCAAGAAGGCTCAAAGAGCGTCGATAAGTGGTCATACCATGGCGTCTTGGGAGGAGCCCATTGAAACCGGCGAAGTGCCTGAATCCGGGTCTACATTTGATGCCATTGTCGTCGGGGGTGGACCGGGTGGATGCTCTGCTGCAGGCTATCTCGCTATGGCTGACAAGAAAGTGCTCCTTATCGAAAAAGGCGTTTGGCCTCGGGACAAAATATGTGGTGATGCCGTGGGCGGAAAATCACTGTCGCATGTCAAAGCCCTCGGTGTCAAAAAAACGCTTGAGTCAACGCCCCACTTCAGAGTGAATGGAATACTGTTCTCCAGTCCAAATGGGAACGAAGTGCGCGTTCCACTACCAGAGGAAGACGTTGCTCGGCTTGAAGCTGGGTATGCATTGCCTCGGCAACAATTCGATCATTTGCTCTTCGATCGTGTCCAAGAATTGGTTCGCGAGAAAGGCGGGTCTGTCATTCAAGGAGGCTCTGTCAAGGAAGTCTTGTACAACGATGGAAACGACCCAGGAAAAGGAACTGGTTCGAAGCGAAAGGCCACCGGCATTCAATTAACGGTGGGTGGAAGAAAAGGTACTGTCATGGAATTTCATGCTCCGGCCATCGTCGGGGCAGGCGGTTACCTTTGCCCAGTTGCCACTTCACTCGTTGTCGATACGTACCAAGAGACGATGGTTGATCGCAAGCATTACTGTGGCGGATACCGCGAATATTGGGATGGCGTAACGGGCTGTGAAGGGAACATTGGCGACATTGAAATTCACTTTGTAGATACCATCATACCAGGATACTTCTGGATTTTCCCAATTGGAGAAGGACGTGTCAACGTTGGTTGTGGCATGGTCATGCATTTGATGGACAAGCAATCAAAGAAGCTGAAGTCTCTTCAAAAGGAAATCATCACCAACCATCCACAATTCAAGGAACGTTTTGCAAATGCGACCATGGTGAAAGGAAGTGCGAAAGGGTGGCAACTTCCATTCGGATCGCCAAGAAAGAAACAGAAGAATCAACCACGAAGGATGGCCATGAACGGTGCGTGGCTCGTCGGTGATGCTGCAAGCCTCATCGATCCATTCTCTGGAGAAGGCGTTGGTAATGCACTCGTTACTGGTGAAATCGCTGCACGCCACATCGTTGAGGGTCGCTCTCCTGAAGAATACCAAACCGAAGTTTGGGCGACACTTGGTGCTGAACTCAAAAACAGTTACCGAATGCAGTCACTAAGCCGGAAGTCTTGGCTGCTCAATTGGTTTGTTGGGAAAGCAAGTCGCAAACCAGAGTTGCAAGAAATGATGACCGAGATGATTGCAAGCAAAGAAGCGCAAGAAAACCTGCACTCGCCATGGTTCATGTTCAAGACCTTGATGTTCTAAGGTGACATCATGGGGACTGCACTTGAAGGCATCAAAGCGGTTTTTCTCGATTTAGATGGAACGATCTACCTCGGTGGAGAATTGATTGATGGTGCCTTGGATTTTCTTCAGCGCTGCGATGACCAAGGCGTGATGCGCTTCTTCCTTTCCAACAATTCTTCTCGAAGCGTTGACCAATACGTCAAGAAGTTAGAGAAAATGGGTATTCCTGCAACATCGGATGATGTCTTGCTTTCGACCCATGATTGCATTGCATGGTTGAAGCGAAACAACGTCACCGAAAGCTACTGTGTTGGAACACAAGGAATGTGTCAGATGCTTGAAGCTGAAGGGATCTCAACGCGTTCCACAAACCCTCAGTACGTTGTCCTAGGATACGATACTGAGACAACCTATGAGCGCCTCGAGAAAGCAAGCCTCTACCTTCATGCAGGCGTGCCTTTGATGGCCTCACACCCTGACATGGTTTGTCCATCACCAGACGGTGGACTTCCTGATGTTGGAGCCTTCCTCGCACTTTTCAAGGCAACAACAGGCGTTGAGCCGACCCATATTTCTGGTAAGCCAAATCCTGGGATGATTCTGCACAAAATCGATGAACTTGGATTGAAACCTGAGGAGTGCGCTATGGTTGGCGATCGACTTTACACGGATATTGCCATGGCCAATCGTGCCAATTGTATGGGCATCTTGGTCCTTTCAGGAGAGGCTACGGAAGCGGATGTTGCTGCCTTACCCGAAGGTGCTGAACAACAACCCTCGCTCATTGTCCCATCTGTTGATGCATTACTCAGGTGATGAATTGGGTCTCAAGCAGCGTTGGCAACTGTGGCGGAAACGACGTGTTGTCTTCCCTCCAGATGAAATTCATCAGGCTGGAGAAAATGCAGAATTGAGATTGGAGAAACTCTGCAGAGCTGCTGGGAAAACAAAGCGATGGTCCGTCTATCCATCCGTACGGATTCCTGATCCGGATGGTGGCCGTCGTGAAATCGATTTGATTCTTGTTTCAGGTACGACCGTTCTTGTCGTTGAACAGAAACACTGGTCTGGTCGATTCGAAGTGTTTGAAGATGGAGAATTTCTTCAACACAGAAACAAAGGGGGTGAGCACAGTCATGCGACCGTCGCTCATCGAATTGCTCGTAAAGCAAGATTGTTGGAAGAAATTCATCGTCAACGATATCCTGACAACGAAATGTCATTTCATGTTCTTGTTGCAATGACACATCCGAGACTGGAGTGGCCGGATAAGATTCCTGACATTCCAGCTGAAATGGTCAACGAGCGACAATTACTCGATCGAATTCAGTCGATTGGAGGTGAAGAAATCAACTCAGACTTTTTCGAAACGATGGATGGGTTTGGCACATGGGATGAGATTCACATGCATGGTGGGTTGAAACTCAAGGGCGACCTCCTCGATATCGGCCTTGGAACAGGAGTGGAAGAATGGGATGTTCATCGAAATGGTGAATTGAAAGCAACAGTTAACCATCCGCGTGGATTCTTTTCCATTTTCAAGGACACAACAAGTCAAATTACACTGAGCGATTCAGGCGGTAGGCATATCGACATCAAATGCAAAGAAGGCCCGATGTTGAAAATGCATGTCGTTGGGCGAACAAGTTCTGAAGAGGTTGATTGGATGCAAATCGATGGCATCCTCGCTTCAAAGAAACCTGCGGAGTGGGGCTAATGGCAGCACTTTGGGTCGAGTCGATCGGTCTTGTTGCCGGATTCATTGGTATCGTTGCTTGGATCCCTCAAATTCGACGTGTCTGGGTCGATGAAAAGGAGGAGGGGATCTCTCTCCCAACCTTCATTGCCGTGACGGCTTCACTTTCGCTATGGCTCGTCTATGGAATCATTGTCAATTCGATCGCAATGATCGTTTCAAACATCTTGACGCTTGCATTCATCATCGCGATTACGCTTGGCGTTTATCGAATACGAAGCAAACGATCCGAAGATGAACTCAACAAACCGACTTCGTCGTCTCAATGATGACTGCACCAATCTTGTACGGGTCACCGTTGGAAGCTGGTCGTCGATCTTCAAGACGTCCGACCCAACCATCGGTTGGAACAGATGCAGGAACTCGAATCGATGCTCCACGGTCGGAGACGCCGTATGAGAACTGGTCAATCGCTTGTGTCTCGTGCAATCCGGTCAAGCGCTCTTCGTTGTGTGCACCGTAGACAGACATGTGCTTCTCGATGTTGCGGCCGAATGCCTCACAGATGCTGTCAAACAATTCCTTGCCACCCTTGTCACGCA
>JBMYJV010000066.1:0-6381 GCA_049594755.1 Candidatus Poseidoniaceae archaeon | reverse complement strand
CATATTTGGACACACTTCTCGAGCGACCCGTGCAGCGGATTGGTATTTCCGCAACCATGGAACCCCTGGAAACCGTTGCCGAATATCTGGTCGCTAGCGACGATCGAGAATCAAGGGGTGATGGACAAAAAGTGCACATAGCAAAGGTATCGGGTTCCAGAGAACTCGACCTTGACATCTTATTGCCTCATCCAAAATTCAGTGACCTCCCTGTTCTGAAAGTACTTGACGAGAACATCAGCGTCATTGCAGACCTCATTTCAGCTCATACAACAACACTGGTCTTCGCCAACACGAGAAAAATGACAGAAACACTTGTCCAACGACTCAGACGACCGGAATTTGGTCTTGGTGAACTCGTTGCCGGTCACCACGGATCCATGGACAAAAAAATTCGTTTGAACGTTGAGCAACAACTCAAGAACGGGCATCTACGTGCTGTCGTGACTTCATCTTCGTTGGAGATGGGAATCGATATTGGAACGGTCGACATGGTCATTCAACTTGGATCTCCAGGCGACATCGCTACAGCATTGCAACGCATTGGGCGTGCAGGCCACCACGTTGGAGGTATACCACGCGCACGATTTTTGCCTTCAAGTGTTGACGATTTGATCGAACTCGCTGCATTGCAAGCTGCCATTCAATCAGGTGAAATGGATCGCCTTGATTTCCCAGAAAATTGTCTTGACGTTGTTGCTCAATTCCTTATCGGACTGGTCATCATCAATCAAATCGACATCGATGAAGCCTTTGAAATCGTTTCCAGTGCATGGAATTATAGAAACTTCGAGTACGATGATTTCATCGAAGTTTTGGACATGCTGGAAGAAGAGCGTCGTGTTTGGATTGATTGGGAAGACAACACGTACGGTAAGCGAGGTTACGCTCGAATGATTTACTACACCAACATCGGTACCATTGCACCTGACAATTCCTATCTTGTGTTCAATGCAGAAGGATCCATTCTTGGTCAATTATCAGGCTCCTTTGTTTCAAATCTACGTGGTGGTGACGTTATTCTTCTCGGGGGCTCGACCTATCGTGTCACGAACATCCAAGGTACTCGCGTCAACGTATCCAGTGTAACAGGGTACAGACCTACGGTACCATCATGGTCAGGAGAGGCACGCTCTCGAAGTCGTGAATTGTCCTCATCTCTTCTCTCCTTGATTCGTCATTGTATGATTTCGCTGCGAAGGGAACAGGATCCTCGCATTGTTCTGCGCGATGCATATGGACTCTCAACTTCCGTTTCCAACGCCATTGCTCGTCATTTGGAAGAACACACCATCGATACGTTCCAGGTGCCAGAACCAAATCGAATCTTAATCGAACAAATCATCGGTACAGGTCACCCTGCTTACCTCATTACGACATGTCGCGGTCGTGCATTCAATACAGCCCTTGGTTACTTCATGGCAGGTATTGCAGAAACATCCGGTGTTAGCGTCATCGAGTTGTCCTTCGACGAAAATGGGCTCTTGATACGAACTGCTCAAGAGGTCGATCCAGGGCAGTTGTACGATGCATTCCGCTCAAACAATCACATCGAAGTGATTGAGAGATACATCATCAACACCCAAATTTTTGCCAAGCGATTTCGCGAAGTTGCTGGCCGTTCGATGATTATTCCAAAGCGCGTCGGTGCTGAGGAAATCAGTCCTCAACAATTCCAACAGAAAGCGGAAGCTCTTCTCACACGACACAGAACGATGGAAGGTTCATTGTTGATGCGAGAAGCCAAAAATGAGGTGTTGTTTGGTGATATCGACGTCTTTGGACTCAACCAATTCCTTGAATCGTGCATCGAGGGAGATGCACGAATCGTCCACACCAAGGTTACAATTCCATCACGACTCGGAATGAGTTTGTACATGTCGGCCTTTGAAGATCTTATGTCGATGAAGACAAGGGCGTTCCTCGTTAAAGACATCGATCCAGAAGTGCTTCGCCGTTTGATGGGTACTCGCAGTCTCGCTACTGAGATGACGGCGGAACAGTTGGACAAATACTACAGTGACAAGGCACCTGTGCCACATTCACCTGAAACACTGTACGAACTGATGCAGCATGGAGGTGGGCTCGATCGAGAATTCAACAATCCACTGTACCGCGAAAAGATGGAAGGCATCGAATTGGACGTGATTCGATCCTGGGTTGAAGAACTTTGCAAGGCAGGAAAAATCACAAAAATCAACGGTACCGGTCAAGATGATATTGACGGCAAATGGTTCAACCCGTTCATGGCAGAAATTCATGGAACATTGGCCTGTTTAGCCGAAAGTGATTCGAGTTCCATTGTCGACCTTCGTGACTTCGATACGAAGAATATGTCCTTTGAAATCGCTACTGAATTTGAAGGAACAACGCCAACGGCATGGAAGACCATATCCGTTGGGGATCCGCACGAAGCCCTTCGTGTAAAAATCCTTGAAATCCTTGGATCAGAGGGACCCAAAACAACAGAATCGCTTCACCAGAGACTGCCCTTCCCAGAAAAATCTGTTGACCGTATTGTCCACGAATTGGAGACACGAAACGTCATCTCGGTTGGTTTTTTCACACAAACCGATGATGCTGAATTGATTTTGAAAGTCGATGAACATCGAATCACCGGTGGAGAAGAAGAGGTTGTTGAGTACCGGTGGATTCAGAACCTCGTCTTGGACAAATCGTTCAAGAAATACGCCGATGTGTTCGATGCATTCAACGAACACGTATTGGTTCAAAAACAGCAAGAACTCCTCTACAGAATCGAAGATTTCCGTTTCAAGGACTGGAAGGACTTGCAACTTGATTCCGATGTTGTCAGTGGACGTCTGCTTCACAATCGAATGGGATACACAACAAAAAACAACATTCCTATGCTCCTTGGACTGAAGCCTGAACCGTGGATTGGAGCTATGGAAGAGGAAGTTCTCTCCAAACTCCATCCGGATGAAAACATCACACGCCAAGAACTGGTTCAGGATTTTCCTAAGGGAGAGGAACATCGTCAACTCGAGCGAGACGTCAAGAACGCCATTTCGAACCTTGATCGCCAGATGTTGTTCGTTAAACAATTCGAGGAAGTCATTGGAAGAAGGCGACGTTTGTCCTTGTTCCACAAAGTTCACGGTGTCTATGAACCAATGGATTTCGAAGACGCACTTGAGGAAGTTGTACGTCGAATGGGACCCGTCAAAGCGAGCACGCTCCGCTTTTATGTTTCAAGAAATTACGAAGACCTTCTCGTTGCTTTGCACAATCTGGAAACAAATGGTCGGATTTCCAAGGTGACAGCCCTTGTCCCCGATACTGAAGACTTCTATTGTACGCCTGCTGAAGTCGAAATGTTGCAAGTACCAAGGCGAGAAGATCGAACCATTCGTATCTTGACGCAATCCGACCCATATGTGTCTCGATTCATCTGGGAAGTTCGTTCAGCTCTCGATCGTGGTTGGTATTTGCCTGTGTTCAAGGGTGTTGATCCCGTTGGAAAGGTTCTCATGTTCCGCGTCAACGATTACCTTGAAATCAAGGACATGCATGTTCCAACAGCGTATTTCGAAGAATTCTGTGATGCATTCCATATTCTGCTTGAAAATCACGCCGACCAGCTGGTGGACGTTGCAATTCTCACTAATGTCAACAGCGAACCTATTTCTGAGCTCAGCCAACCAATGCGAGATGGACTTGAGCGCATAGGATTCAAGCAAGTGGGAGAACGTATGATACGTGGTGGTGTGGTCGATCCACAGCCCAGAGAGATTGCCGAGCGTGCCTTGTTCCATCAGCACCATCTGCATCAGGAAACACGACACGAAAACGAAACGTTAGCGCTTCGAAAAATCAAAGAGATTCGAGATGATTTTGCACTTCGTGGTCGCTGCGAAGTGTTCCGAACCAACCTCAAGTCGATGGCGAGTGCAAATCGATTGCACAAGGGGGTGAACATGCGTGGGCACCAAGTTTGGGCACCATACGAGTATTTTGAGAACCTGCTCACCATCCGTGGTATTCCTCCAGAGGAAGACTTGGTCGATATCATCGAATTCTTCAGCACGCAAACCGATCCAAACATCTTCAAAGAACGTCATGCATTAACACAATCTGAATTCAGGAAACTTGTCCAGCCACTCATTCGTACAGGACACATTGTCGAAGATTTCCGTGGAGGGTTCCGTGCCGTTCACCCACGAACCGACGAAGACCCTGTCCACCTACGCCGAGAATACTTACGCAACTTGGTGAGTGATTATCCAGTGATCACCATTAAGCAACTGCTTCGGCTCTCAGGCACTCCATTCAAACCTGAAGAATTGAAAGCGGTCCTCAATGAGTTCGAAGAGGATGGAACGCTTGTCAAAGGATTCCTTATTGAAAATCTGCACGAAGTCTGCTGGGGAAGAAAAGAGTTGCTTGAATCCGCAAAATCGATCAACCCGATTCGAGATTTTGTCTTACCTCCAACAGATCCAATCGCCCCATACTTCGGTGATGTTTTGAAAGAAAAGTTTGGTTTTGGAAGCGCCTATCTTGTTTTCCGTAATGCCGAACCTGTTGCCGCTTTCAAAGCAAATACCCGCAACAAGACCATTGATGTTACTGATTACGAAGGAAGCGAAAAAGGTTGGCGCGTCGTGAAAGAGTTTGCCTGGGAGCACCAGATGCCCTTGAAAACAGAGTTGCGAATAGGCGGCAAGAAAATGAATTGATTGTCAAAACAATTTACCAAATTCATTAATATTTCATCTCCAATGGATTATCATATGACTTCAAAGGATGCACTGACTCGCAGGCAATGGAGTTATGAACGTCCAATCGCTGACACGACCATGGCGAAAAGCTCCCCAGCGGTCGCAACAGCATTGATTTTGATGATGTTGGCATCCACATGTCTTGTTGCTTCAACACAAGCGCAATCCAGTGTGGTCGAGGATATCGAAATCCTACATACCGCTGTCAATCCGGACAACAACAAAACGTATCACTTGCTCACTGCATCTTCTTGGGAAGATGCTGCCTTCAAGGCACGATCTCTTGATGGGTATCTAACAACCATCGATGATGCAGAAGAAAACACATGGGTGTTCGATACGTTTGCAGGTTATGGTGACCAAAGTCGCCATTTGTGGATCGGATTGAACGATGTCCAAGATGAAGGCATGTACCGTTGGCACGACGGAACTCCGTTCCTTTACAGAAACTGGGGCGTTGATCAACCAACAGGTGGAGAAAATTCAGACTATGTGCACATTGCTTCAACCAACATGGGCAACATCATGCCCCAAACATGGAACGATTTGGAAAACAATCCAGAATACTTCCCAGTCTACGGTGTCGTTGAGGTTGGACCTGGTGCCGATTTCTCGCTCCGTTTTGATGGACTTGAAGACCACATTGTCATCGATCACGACGAAGGTTTGGTAGCGAATGGGACCTTGAGCATTGAAGCCACGGTCAAAGCAACGAGTCTTGAGGGCATTCGCTTCATTACCATGAAAGGTGACTATGGATGGGGTATGTACCTCTCGAATGGTGCCGTTGGTTACGCATCGGAATACAGCCTCTCCAAACACCCAACATCCAACATGAGCATCACAGAAAACACATGGCACACCATTGAGGTTCATGTTACCGAAGGTGTTGGTGGCATGTTCACCATCGATGGTGTTCCAGCAGGCAACATTTCAGCCGAAGACGCCAATATTCCAGAGGGAGATTTCGGTTCCAATGATTGTTTCACATCCGGCGATGCATGCGATGAATTGTACATCGCTCGAATGGGTGCAGGATGCGATTGCTACCATTTTGAGGGAATCATCGACGACGTTACCATTTCGTTCTACGAAGACGAGATGTGGGAACCCATCAGCCACTGGACATTCTGGGAAGGTGAAGGAGGCGACACTGGTGATGCATTGAACGATGCCACAATGAATCGTGTTGGAACAATTCACGGTGCGGATTGGGTCATGCCTGATGGTTCGATCGTTGCACAAGCCGTCGAACTTCTCAACGATGAAAACTTGTTCCTCGATGGAATTCAAGAAGGTGATACACTCCTCTTCTATGCCGACATCGACGACTACACATTCATGCTCGACATCTACATGTGGGGATGGTCTGAAGAGTTCTACGAGGAATGGGATTTCGAGTTCGAACCCAATTTGCAGTTTGAGGCTTATGTCGGCTACGACAAAATCCCAGCTCCTTGGGACTTTGATGAGGAATTGACGGGATATTATGGGTCTGTTTGGAATTCTTGGTCATGGCCTGAATCCGATGTGGTTTGGTTCTCAGTCGTTGCTTTGTCTGATTTGGACGAATTTGAGATTCAAGCCACATGGGAAGTAGCAGAAGAGCCACCGAGTCTCGATGAAATGACGCAATTGT
>JBMYJV010000065.1:0-6410 GCA_049594755.1 Candidatus Poseidoniaceae archaeon | reverse complement strand
AAGTTGGTCACAAAATCGGTTTCTTCATCGAAGATGACGGTTTGATTGTACATCTCTGAGAGCGTTGTGTTCGCAGCATAAAGATCATCGTTCCAGAACTTGTATCCCGAACCGTTTCTGTTGGTGGCCAAATCCAAGACGTAGGTACCGCTTTGACCCAAACTGTTGTTGGCTTTTTCGATCAATTCCAGAGCTGTTTCGACCGTGTATCCGGTCAACCTTGTGACGAGATAGAAACCATGTTTCTGCCTCGAAAATGATTCGAATTCACCTCCGGACAATGGACCATAGGAATGCGTTGACCAGTAATCACCGCCAATGGTACTGTTGTATGAACCTCCGAGCAATGCAAACTCTTGATCGAAAGAGGCTTTGTCTTGACCACCGTTGACTCGAAGAGGCATACCCTTACTCGTAACGAGATAATTCATGTCCGATACGTTGCTCCGATTGTTCAGCATCTCCAAGAAAGGATAAGCAAAGTACGTATTGAATTGATTTCGATTGATGGTTTCAGCCGTGGGTGTTCCATCAAGGTCGAAGATGAAGACACGTTCGTGACTGATGTTGCGGGCTTCAACAAAAGCCCAACCGATGGTCTTACTCGATTCGGATTTGTTGTTGATCAAGACACCAACATCGCTGTAATCGTACACATCGATGGCATTGAAGCCATCGGGTACAGCAACGGTTTGATTGTTTAGATGCAGCCAATTATCACCGGTTGTAAAACCTTGAAAGAGCGCTTCAGTCTCTTCGAGGCTATTGGATGAATGGGGTATCAGTGGTGCTGGAGGTAATGCTGTCAACAATGAGAGCAGCATGAGCGAGACAAGAAACAAACTTGTTCCTCGACCTGCCATGACCTGTCGATACCAAATTGCAGTTTAGCAGTATTGATTGAATGGTCACAGCCATGGTATCAAAAAACGCTCATTTCATACAAAAAGCACTGAAAGAATATGAAGGGTGGCCCCCTCTGAGCAACTGATGGCAGAGTTGTACATGGCTCGAACGTGCAAATGGGGCACACTCCGCGTCGTCGGCGGAGACGTCTGGAATCACTCTGGTGATGTCCTCATTACACCAGCGAACAATCGACTCTCTGGACGAGAAGGTCTTGACAACATGATTCACCAAAAAGCAGGTCAAGAGTTGACACAAGCAACGCGAAACATCTGTCTCGAAATGCGGAAGATCAACGCTCCACCATGTGCTGTAACGCACAACGTCGTCACCGAACCGTTTGCATTGAGCGACCGTTTCAAGCACATCATTCACGTCGTTGGACCAGACTGTCGACGACCCAATCAAGACGAAAACCGACGTGACCTCTTACCAGAAACGTATCGTAACCTCTTTGCAACGCTCAAGGAACTTGGAGTTATGGAAAACGTAATCTCGCCTCCACTTAGTATGGGCGTGTTCGCCTATCCTCACCGTGAAGGAGCACGACTAACGCTCGAGACCTTGCTCGGAATTCTTGATGGAGAAGAAGACCCTGGTGTCAAGACCTTCACCATCGTCGTCAAAGAAAAGAACTTCATCTCCAACATGCGCACTGTGTACCGAGAAATCAACGATTTGCTGCCAGGTATTGACACCACAAACGACTGAGGCCTGCACATGAGCGACCTCCCTCACATGGTGAGCGTCGCCCTTCAATCATCGTCATCATTCGATGCCGTTCTCATGGTTTCCAACGATAGCCGGAAGGTACGTTCAATCGCAGAAATCGTTCCATCGAACCTGCCACTACGAGTGATGACAAGTTTGAGTCGTGTTCGTGATGCGTTGGTGGATGTCAACATTGAGGCACAGGTGCTTGAAGAAGGACTGTCTTCCAAAGGACTGTCCATTCTCAATGAGCTCTACGATCTTGTCTTACAAGGAATGGGCGAACGTTGGATTGCCAAGGGAGGGCGTTTGCTCATCGTTCTTGCTGAGCCAATCGATGGTGTCATCATGGTCGATACGAAGATGCTCGGTGCTGAACGTTTGACAGCCATCGCTGAAGAACAAAGCATCGAATTGGAGGTTTTGATTCGAATGATTGAGCTCTCACGGGCCATTGGAACACGAGGACGGGAAGGAACAGCCATTGGGGCTTTGTTCGCCATCGGCAACATCCAGAAAATGCGTGGCCATTCGACGGCCATGGTTTTGAACCCATTCAAAGGACACAGCGAAGCAAAACGGGATGTTCGAAACAAGGAGAATCATGAGACACTAGCAGAGTTCGCGTGGTTGGATGGAGCCATCTTGTTCAATCGTGAAGGAATCGCAAGCGATGCAGGTCGGTACATCCAAGTCCCATCTGGTTTGACACCAAAATCTGGCGAAGGTGGCCGACACCTCGCTGCTCGTGCCATCTCACAATTAACAGAAGGTGTAGCAGTCGCCGTTTCTTCCACTGGTAGCATCGTCTTGTATGCAAATGGGCGTGAACGCTACCGTGTACGTATCAAGTGATCTCGTCGATTGCTTCCTCCAAGGTCAATTCACCCAAAGCGACTTTTCGAGCGAGATCCGATGAAATTGTAACACGTCCTTGACTTTTGATTCGGCTTCGACGTTGGAGTTCCTTTACCTCACCTTCTGTTGGTTGCAAATCAACCATTTCCCAGATTCGTTCACCTGCCAACGTAGCAATTCGGATGGCAGAAACGCCGTGTTGGTTTCGATTGAGTCCTCGAGAGGTTTTTCGTTCATCGACCAACTCGACAACATATCCTTGTTGAAGCATGGCATTGAGCAAGCGATTACGATGGGATGGGGATCCTTTGCCCATCCGGATTAGGAGATGCTGAAAGTCATGATGGTTAATTAAGGAATCAATCGTTTTGATGCATTGTTCGATGGATTCGGTTTGTTTCGTATCAATAAGAACGCCATCGGTAAACCAAGCGATACCAGGGCGAGGTCCAGTATCGATACCGATGGTAAATCGATGCGTTTTGGATGAGCCTTTCAAGGCAAAAATAGCAGTCTCTACAGCGAGATCAATCGATTCAAGATCGGCAGCAATTGGTCGACCTTCAGATGATTTGCTTGCAATTTCATCGACAGTTCCAATCCAAATCGTGTCCTTTGTTGGCAAAGGTTGCTTCAGAGAACCTTGTTCAACATCGATGTTTCGTGAACGGAGCAAGTGCATAATGCGATAGGCAAGTTGGAAATCATCGGTTCGAACCAAGATTTTTTGCACGAACATATCCATGCTACGATGCCCTATAATCCTCCGTCTCGATTCAAGTTGAATGAACAATGATGGTTTGTCGCAAAATCACCGAAGTCAATAAAGGCGGCTGACAACAATCTCACTACATGACAAGCCAGTACGAGCGAGAACTACGCCACGTTCTCGCTGGAATCCCTGCAGGTGTTGAAGCCGTCATCAAATCGTGCTCAGTCGAAGAAAAAGAACGTATGCGATTGGTCCTCAATCGCCCGTTTCTCGTGGTCCGAGCTGCTGGTTCAGGAATCGAAGGAAGTGGCGATCTGCTCGCTTTGCGAGGAGACATTTCCTTCCCTATTGAGGTCAAAACCACCAAGGGAAAGAAGATCTATCTCAGTGGTCGAACGCTCGACCAATACAATGCTCTTGCATACGAAGGGGAGCGTTGTGGCCTCATGCCTCTATACGCACATCGATTGAAGGGAACTCGAGGTGATTCATGGCGAATCTTCCGTGTTGAAACAACCACGCTCGAAGGGCGTCTACGTGTTCTGGCTCGTCGAATCCCTGCCTTACCCCAGACTCGGAAGGGACGAGCATTCATTGATTGGGACCAAGGCATGCCACTCAACGAATTCATCCATATCGTTTGCCAGCACAACGAAAACTCACCAACACTGGATTACATTCAGAAGCGGAGTGTCGTTGAGAAAGAGGAAAAAGTAAACGCTCCAATCAAGGCCTCAATTCTCGATGAACTCCAACGTCGAAGAACCATTGTTCGATGATTAGAAGTAAGGAATAACCAAGATGAACAAGAGGATGAACAGCAGCCCGAGTGAAGAGAGGTTGCTTGCTTTTCTTGAAATTTGATCGACCCATAATGGGTGGAAATTCCATAGTTTGAGTTTCCGTCCAAAGGCTCGAACTCGTGAAAGTCCTGCATGAACCATGTCCTTGAACATGTGACCTCCATCGAAGGGAACCATCGGAATCAAGTTGGTAAATCCAAGCAGAACGTTGA
This sequence comes from Candidatus Poseidoniaceae archaeon, assembly GCA_049594755.1. Lineage (GTDB taxonomy): Archaea > Thermoplasmatota > Poseidoniia > Poseidoniales > Poseidoniaceae > MGIIa-L2. Next base: position 2,208 of record JBMYJV010000065.1, on the reverse strand, counting down.
CCCACATCATCCAAAACATCAGATTGACGAGAACCAGCAAGCCTTCTTTTCCGAGGAAGTTTCCAAGGAACGTATCATCCGCTTGCAGCATTGCTTCCTCGTTTGGATGCATCGCTACACCCTGGAATTCGAATGGGATGATCATGATGGTTACAACGTGCAGAGGAGCGATGAGGGTTCTCTGCAGGGCAGTGTACTCCACATTCGGAGACAACGGTCCTGCGAGGCGATCGATGCCTGCTGTATTCGAAGAAAGTCCCTCAACACCCAAGAATGGGTCGCCTTGTTCAATCGAAAACGATTCCAATTGTTCTTCTGAAAAACCGAGGTTCTGATAGTACGTGTACTTGTCTGAAAAGGTCGCATTCACCGTCTCCCTCGTCCCATCTTGATGGAGAACACCGATGAGCACAGAGTCGCCTGCGTTGTATTGTTCCACAATGTCACGGAATCCATCGAGACCTACAACGTCCTCGCCTTGAATCGTTTCAATCGTATCCCAAGGCAACATTCCTGCTTCATCCGCTCCTTCGCCCTTGACGATACCTGTAACGTGGATGGATTGGTCGTCGGATGCGAACTGACCCGCAATTCCTCCGAGCAACAGCAACAGAACAAATGCAGCAAACAGGTTCGTTGCAGGTCCGGCAGCAAACATACGCTGTCGTTCTCGCCGTGGAGCTTTGAACAACTCTTCACCTTCAGGCTCAGCAAAAGCACCGAGCGGTAAGGGGCCAAGTTGCAGCAGACCAAACGAACGAATACGCATGCCGTGTCCTCGAGCGAGCAACCCGTGACCGAATTCGTGAATCACCAAAGCAACGATGAATCCAATCAAGCCCCACCAAAGTGGAATCATTGGATTGATACCAGGAATAGCGACCAATTCGCTTGCAGACGGTGGTGGTACGTCTGGAGGCGAGAGAAGCGCTCCGACAAATGCCAGTAGCACGACCAGCGCCACCATGAACATGGCAAAGGTACAGACCCAGAGCGAAATCTCGCCGTAGATTCGCCAGAACTTGCGCGGTTTCGCAACCTTTTCGAGTAAGTCCAGTCCTCTCTTTGTTCGAACCATCAAGACGAATCCAAAGACTCGCGTAGCGTTCCATCGATCAAGAACACCATCTCGTTCCCAACGCTTGAGCAGCAGATACCACCCAAAGATGAGGAGGGGGATGATGCGCCAGTCGAAATCGACTGCGCCCCATGATGCTGCCATGGTCCTGTGAACGCTCGCTTCCATATCAATCAATGCACCAACTCGTGGATGTGAAGGTTCATGAATGGGGAGTTGAAGGTTGAAGCATGTTGCATCGAGCCGCCATCGAATCATGGACGAACGATAAGTGGGGGCAACCATCGGTTCAAATTGCTGAATGGTTGATCGAAGACAACATTGTCCAAGCCTTCATTCGTCTTCAACGAGGTGCATTGATCATCGATGCAAGCATCGATGAAACGGGTCATTTGCGCTGCAAGAATCATCTTCACATCCCATTCGACCAATGGAATCCAGGTTCAATCCAAGCCAATCGAACGCGTGATTCTCGTGTACGATTCCGTCACAGGCACGCTGAGATTGTTCTCTCCGCCCGATTCCGTGCTCCTGAATGGGGCCAAGCCTTGCTCGAAGAGTGGCTGATGGCGCAGCGTGGTGAAGAAACCCGACCAAAAAGCTCGGAGCAGCGCTTGGCCACCATCCGACGTTCAAAAGCGAGCATTGAGCGCTACCTCGAACAGTCGAATCTCGATTATGCATCGGAACTGCTCGCCATGACCAAGAGCAGTCTCGATAATGCTGCACGTGAATTGGGCCGAAACCGAGCCATTGCTGAAAGTGAAGAGTGATTATTCCTCTTCATCAACGCCGAGAGCGATGAGGAACGCCTTTTCTTGTTGGGCTTGGATATGATCAGGCGATGTTGAGAAGATGCGACGAATCAATGGATCAGCGACCATCGGGAAGACGAGAATGCCGCCGATGCATGCAAAGAGGTACATGAGCGATGATCCCGGGACATATTCCAATCCAGGGCCTGTTCCACTTACCATGAGCTTCACCGCCCCAAGCCAAGGAATCTCACCACCAGCACGACCAACAAGCCAACTCTCCTTGACGGGTCCCAAGACGGAACCATCGAGTGTACGAAGGCCTGATGATCCATTGACTGCATCTGCACCTTGATCGACAGAGCACTTGTTGGC
>JBMYJV010000064.1:0-6415 GCA_049594755.1 Candidatus Poseidoniaceae archaeon | reverse complement strand
CAAGGCAAAGAGAACAAGCTCTGCACTCTTGAATCCATCCTCATCTAAAACATCGACCAAGAGTGTCATGAATCTCCTACCCTCGCATTGAAGGGTATAATGTTTGAGAACAAACGAAGCCAAAGAGGTTCATTCTTCTTCTTGTTGGCCAGCACCACTTCGCATTTCTTCCAGCGAAGGAAGTGTAGGGATGGTTTGTGACCAATCAGGAGATTCAACGTTGTTGAGTTGCCTTCGAATGTTGGCTCGATGATCTTCAGGAGACCACTTCAATGGTGCTGCAGCTTGTGCCTTACCACCACATTGAGGACAGGTTGTTTCCAAGCACCAAGCACCACAATCGACACATTGTTGGAGCAGTTGGCGAGGCATTCGAATCACTCTCGGTAGGAATCCGCAGTTCCACCTGCTTCTTCAATCACAGAAACTACGGCTGCAATCGAAGCAGTCCACGTATCTTCCGCAGTCTTGAAATCCGGTGCACGAAGTTCGATTCTGTATTCTGGAGCCCCGTCATAGTAGCAGTTCACTTCAATTTCTTCTTCTGGAGAAGATATCTTCTCAGCCGCAACAAGTGCATCTCTGATGGTTTCTACACCGTTGCTGGTTTCGACCTTCAAGGTTAGGATTCCACGAATTTCGACATATGGAGGAATGATGTTCTCGACTGCGAGTTCAACAAAGGGTTGAATCCAGTCGCCTTCGAAACCTGCATCAACGATTGAGCCTTCATGCATTGCTGCTTCTTCGAAAGCTCCGTAAAGCGTTTCAAACACTTGCGTTAATTCTGTTTGAAGTTCGGTTGCAAAATCTGTTTCCCACTTCTGGGATTCTGAAAGGACCTTGAACAATTGAAGAGCACGTTGCTCGTTCTTCCATTGCTGCATACGGTCACGACGGCGCTCCTCTGAAACCGACTTCAACGAGAGTTTGAGGGAACTGCCATCGCGGCGACTTGGCATGACTTTGCAAACCAAACGCTGTCCTTCACGAACGAATCGACGAATGTTCTTGATCCAACCACTTGCAATTTCGCCAATGAAAATGAATCCATCAACACCTTCGTATTCATCGAGCGATACGTCGGCTCCGTTTTGTTTCACACTGTGAACTGTAACAACAACGAGTTCGCCCTCTTCAGGGTAGATGAGGTCGGTTTTGGACATGGAGGCTCAGCCTCCTCATTCCATTGTTTCGAGAACAGTACAGCCGACGAGGTTTGCTTTTCCGCCAGATGGGTTTGTCAACGTAGCGCCACAGACATCGCAGGAGATGACGGTGGTCGCACGTGAGAAGATCACGGTTTCATTACCGCAGTCTTTGCATGAAACTTTCATAAATTGGCCTGCCATTTTTTTCACCTCATCGATCGACTAATTCGAACTTCTTGGCTCGTTTGCATGGTGCGTAGTGAGCCTTTCCAGTCTCAGTACAACGGTAGAGGATGTTAACACGCTTGGTTGGCTTTTCTCGGCCATCCGGCTTTGGACGTGGGAAACCACGGTACCCACGCATGACCTTACGGAAACGTCGCTGACCCCAGCGAAGTTCCGAAGCTCGCTTTTTCTTGACACGCTCAACTGTATGGAGCGTGTGCTTACCAGCAGAAGGACTGTAGCGCTTGATTTGACGAGGCATCTTTACCATGGTCATCACCTGAACAGTTTGGCGACCATCGTCGGGTATTTATTGCTGTCGTAGCATGACTCCACTTCAAACGGTGCCACAAAAAGCAGATTTACAGCCATATTCATAAATCGAGCGGGATGAAAGACACACATGGAAAACGAACTCAAAGTCGCACTCCTACTGTGGGCGCCTCTGGGCTTGGTGTTCGTATCCTTTGGGCTACAATTCCGGAAAGATTCCGGGGCACAGAAATTTGGCAAAGTGATTGGGAGCGTGGGGATTCTTCTTTTCAGCGTCTCTTTCCTCACCGTTCCGTCTTCTCCTTCCGCAGCATCGAGTGCCTTGTTCGTAAGTGTCCTACCATCCACGATTCTAATGTTTCTTGGATTGTATATTGCGTTATTTGCCGGAGACGTACCTGTTCAGAGATTCTCGCCAAAGTTACGCCCACTCGGCCTGTTGATGTTCATTGTTGGCTTTGCCTTGCTCGAAGCCATGCACTGGAACAAAAGCGATTGGCTTCCATCGACTATTTGGGATGGCGAAACCAATCGTTTTTGGATGATTTTCAAACCAACATTCCTTCTTGCGATGAGCAGTTTTCTTCTTGCGGGTGGATATTTGGTCAAGCTTGTCGGTCAACGGATCAGTCAAACCTCTCGAGTCTTGTACCTCACTGGAGGGTTCTCGTTTCTTCTTCTCATCATCAGCGTTTTCGTTGATGGTTCCGAAACGATGTCCGAAGAATTTCATACATCGGTCTTGTATGCAGCAAGCGATCTACTTGGGTTCCTTGCCGGGGTCGGTTTGACCATCATTTGCTTCAGCCTTGCTATCTGGCAATTTGAGCGCAAGCGTCCAGGACTCGACAAACTCCCGCCCCCAAATTCGGAACAACTTACACAAGCAGCGAACATCATCAAAAACAACCTCGGGGGTGACGATGATGAGTAATCGCATTGGACCAAAAAACCTCATTGTCGCCGGAGTACTGTTCCTCCTACCGATCATTGCCATGATCATTCTTGCAGGCAACTCATCCTACGATGCGGAGCGTGGCCTGACCCGATTCCTGAATGCGTTCCTCACCTCGTACACGATTGCTTCCGTATTCCTTGTCGTCAACATGTTCCGATATTCGAAGAGTCGAAAAGAGCCTACTGCTCCATGGATTTCGATGGTCTATGCAGCCGTTCTCGGCATCTTTGTTACACTGATGCTGACAACTCAAGGCGGCTTCTTGATGGAAGAAAATGGTTCACAGCGAGCTCAAATCCTTTACAACATCATTCACTTTATTGTCGCAAGCATGGCCATTCTCATCGCTGTTGGCATCATGATTTTGCTTTCTTTTGTGAACCTTGAATCCAAAGACGGTGATTTCTGATCAAATCCCGAGCCACAGCCCATCGTTGACTTCATAAGGAGGAGGTAGGTGGCGAGGATATCGAGGTGAGCATATGTCAAAGGGTACACCATCCATGGGTCGTCGTCAAAAGACAACACACATCCGCTGCCGACGCTGTGGACGAAACGCATATCACAAGCAAAAGAGCGTCTGCGCTTCTTGCGGATATGGCAAGACTGCTCGCATGCGCACCTACAGTTGGAACAAGAAATCCCACCGACCCAAAGCCTAAGCAAATTTAGGGGGAAGGAATACAAAGGCGGCGCGACTGTCCGCAACTAAGGGACTCACATGTGCGGCATCATCGGCATCGTTGGACGACTTGGTTCGAACGTGAACCAAGCATTGTATGATGGCCTCACCGTTCTTCAACATCGTGGACAAGATGCGGCAGGTATCGTCACGGAACAGAACGAGAAATTCAATCTCCGCAAAGGGAACGGCCTCGTATCAGATGTCTTTTACAAGCGGCACATGCAGAAGCTGCTTGGCCACATCGGCATTGGCCATGTACGGTATCCTACTGCTGGATCGTCTTCAACTGCTGAAGCCCAGCCCTTCTACGTCAATTCGCCTTATGGCCTAGCACTAGCACACAATGGGAACCTCACCAACAGCGGCGAAATTGCCCAACAATTGATTGTGCAACATCGACGTCACGTCAACACAACCAGTGACTCAGAAGTGCTCTTGAACCATCTTGCTGTTCAACTCGATGCTTCAGGCAATCAAATGAGCATCAATGGAGAACCGTTCCTTGACGTTGACAACTTCTTCAATGCAATCAAGAACGTGAATGCAACTGTCCGTGGAGGATATGCCTGTGTCGGTCTTGTCAACGGGTACGGATTGTTTGCATTTCGCGACCCCCATGGCATCCGCCCACTGATTTACGGAAAGAGAGACTACGAAAATGGTACAGAGTGGGTCGTTGCAAGTGAATCCGTTGCCATCACTGCGCTTGGATTCGAGGTCGTTGCAGATGTACAACCTGGAGAAGCCATTTTCATCTCAACCTCGGGCCACTTGTTTACCAAGCAATGTGCAGAAAAGAAGCCCTTCACCCCGTGTATTTTCGAACATGTTTACTTCGCTCGTCCAGATTCCACCATCGATGGTATATCCGTTTACCAGGCGCGACTGAACCAAGGTCGTAGGCTTGCTGAACGTGTCCTTGAGGACTGGCCCGATCATGACATTGATGCCGTCATTCCGGTTCCTGATTCTGGACGAATCTCAGCCATTCAGATGGCAAACACACTCAACGTTCCTTATCGGGAAGGATTCGTCAAGAATCGCTATGTTGGACGCACGTTCATCATGCCTGGACAAGAAATGCGAATGAAATCTGTGAGGAGAAAACTCAACGCTATACCCCGAGAATTTGAGGGAAAGAACGTTCTACTCGTAGACGATTCAATCGTCCGTGGAACGACGAGCGCTCAAATCATCGAAATGGCAAGAGAAGTTGGTGCAAAGAAGGTCTACTTCGCTTCTGCAGCACCACCGGTTCGCCATCCAAACGTCTACGGGATTGACATGCCTGCAGTTGATGAGTTCATCGCTAATGGAAAGTCCATTGAAGAAATCAACACCACCATCGGTTCTGACAAACTCTTCTACCAGCGACTTGATGATTTGGAAGAGGTGACTCGACACAAGGAAACCAACATCGATGGTTTCGACAGTTCTTGTTTCAACGGCAATTATGTTACAGGTGATATCGATCAAGCCTATCTTGACCGATTGCAGGCAGAACGAAATGATGCATCAAAGCAAGAGAAACTCGCCGAAGACGAGCAAGGTATTGATTTGCACAATCATCAATCTTGAATGAGTTCAAGTCGATTTGAAGCGGTTTACTGCCACTTCTGCCAGGTTGTGTTTGAGTAAGCCGTACGATAGTACCAGACGCCTCCATCTTGAGGCCATTCCAACCACTCGTATCCATCATCTTGGACAGCACCAACAGCGTCGATTGGAGGTAGAACTTCCTCGGAGTGCTGAGGTCCTGGAGGCGTTCCAACCGAACGGTTGGAATCGCTCATCGCCAATTTTTCTTGAAGAAGTTTCGTACGATCTTCTGAATCAATGGAGCCTGCGAGGCCAAAATATGCATCGTTGTGTGCAATCTGATACAACTCACGGGATGAAGAGGCTAAGAGATCTTCAATGAGCGTGAAGAGTTTCTCCCGCGTTTGTTTTCTGATCTCGTTGTTCGTGTATCGTCCGGTCAAATCGCCTTTCAATTGATTCAATTCTTCTGCAAGTTCTTGTGGATTGTCGAAATACGCTTGAACGATGGATTGCAAGTATGTGAGCTCGTTTCGCTCTTCCTTCGTCAATTTCGAATTCTTGCGTAGAACCTGTACCCAACGGAAGGCATCAGGAAGCAATGCTGCTGCTGCATTCGTCTGAAGCAGTGTAAACAATGCAAGCAAGACCGCACTCACTCCGAGTGTTGTTGTCACCGTATCACTTCCTGAAAAGAAGGATTCCGCTTCAGATGTAGCTTCATCATCACCTTCGGATTGTTGAACTTCACAACCAAAGGCATCAACGGTCGTTCCTTCAGGCGTTCCTGGACAAGTGTCATCAAGGTCTGAAACACCATCCCCGTCCGTATCGATTTCCATGAGTTGGGCATCACTGCAGCCAACTTCTGAAACAGATTGTCCTAATTCTGTTTCAGGGCATTCATCAACCGAATCGAGGATTCCATCACCATCTGTATCATCCAGACATCCATCACCATTGAGATCGAGTTCGGATGCATTCACATCAGGACACTGGTCGTATATGTCTTCGACTCCATCGCCATCGGAATCTGTTTGAACGACACATCCAGTCTCATCGACGACATCCGTCTCTGAACTGTTGGGACAATCATCCAATGTATCGTCAACGCCATCTCCATCGGAGTCTGCCGAGCGATTACCATCATTCGGGAAGGCATCGGCGTTATCGCCGACTCCGTCACCATCGGAATCAACACTCTCTGTAGCATCGTTCGGGAACGCATCAGCGTTGTCACCTACACCATCGCCATCCGAGTCCACTGATTCTGTTGCATCGTTCGGGAATGCATCTGTGTTGTCTCCAACACCATCACCGTCTGAATCAAATTGCTCAAAGGCGTTGTTAGGGAACATATCGGCATTATCCCCAACACCATCGCCATCTGTGTCTTTGGTCTCAGTTGCATCGTTGGGGAATTCATCGGAATTGTCACCAACACCATCACCGTCTGAATCCAATGTCTCAAAGGCATTCTGCGGGAATGCGTCGGCATTGTCACCCACGCCATCACCATCTGAATCAGTTGTTTCAGTCGCATCGTTCGGGAACGCATCAGCATTGTTTCCAACGCCATCGCCA
>JBMYJV010000063.1:0-6438 GCA_049594755.1 Candidatus Poseidoniaceae archaeon | reverse complement strand
GTCGATAGCATCAAGATCCGAACCAATCAACTCAACTCCCAATCGCTCGAGGGTTCCATCGTGCGAAAGCTCGCTTGCGATGTTGAGTGCGGTCTGACCACCCATTCCCGCAAGAAGTGCATCTGGTTTCTCGATTTCGAGAATCTTTCGAACAGTATCGGGCAGAAGCGGTTCGATGTACACTCGATCAGCCATTTCTGGGTCGTTCTGAATCGTCGCAGGATTTGAGTTGACGAGAATCACTTCGTAGCCATCTTCACGAAGTGCGCGAACAGCTTGCGAACCAGAGAAATCGAATTCGGCTGCTTGGCCAATCTTGATTGGACCCGAACCAAGTACGAGAATGGTGTTGAGATCGTCTCTCCTTGGCATCAGGCATCACCTCGAAGATGTTCATCGACCATCTCTCTGAATCGGTCGAAGAGAGGTTCTGCATCGTGTGGTCCTGGGCAAGCCTCAGGGTGGAATTGCACGGTAAAGCAACGCCGACCAAGAACATCGAGACCTTCGACTGTCTTGTCGTTTGCATTGATGTACCGTACTTCAACATCGTAGCCATGGAGGTTCTCACCTTCAGGAGATGTAGCGCCACTTGGATGTGCAGCAAGCATACCGTGTTCTGGATCGGCAACAGCGAAACCGTGATTCTGTGAGGTAATCCAAACACGGCGTGTTTTCAAATCAACAACAGGTTGGTTTGCACCTCGATGACCATAACGCATTTTGTACGTTTTCAGGCCAGATGCCAAGCCCATGAGTTGATGGCCCAAGCAAATGCCCATCACGGGGAGTCCAGATGCAACTGCATGTGCAAGCGTGTGTCGGGCGGATGTAGCCTTGCCAGGGTGGGCAGGGTCACCAGGCCCATTGGAGCAAAACAATGCCTGAATCGCAAAATCATTCAGGGTTTCAAGAGCAACATCAGGAGGACACCAAACGACTTCAAATCGGGAACATAGGTTCCTCAGAATGTTGTACTTGACGCCACAATCCAATGCACCAATACGTGGCAATGGATGGCCGAGATCATCGGTTGCACCTGGATTAAGAACGACGGGCTCATCGATGGAGACCAGATCGACCAGATCATCCAATTCAGGTGACGTCATCACTTCAAGCCGTTTGAGCATCTCCTGCTCTTTTTCTTTGGGTCCAAATATGCAAAGAACTGTTCCGAGTTCTCGAACGCGCTTTGTAATGGCTCTGGTGTCAACGTTTTCGATACCCGGAACGCCATGTGCCTGAAGAAGTTCAGAAACCGTTCCAATCGAATCTCGGTGATCAGGGTCTGTCATGGCATGTCGGACAACAACGCCTTTTGGCCAAACGGCTCGAGATTCGGATTTGCCTCCATGAATGCCATAATTCCCAATTAATGGGTATGTGAACGTGAGAATCTGTCCCGCCCATGATGGATCGGTCAACGACTCTTGATATCCCATCATCCCTGTGGTGAAAACAAGTTCGCCTTCTCCAAATCCTTCTGCTCCAAACAGCGTCCCTTCGTATCTGCCTCCATCTGCCAGGAGAAGAAGTCCTTTTCCTCCAGCTTTTGGTGGAAGATTTGATTTGTCAAGGAGTGGGTCTGCAGCGTCCACAAACCGAGGTGGATTCACAACACCATGGTTGAGTCGACCCGGGGCGAAGCCGGAAAGGCCGTTACCGTCCATCGACATCAGCGTTATTCGATATAGGCCATCCATAATGCTTGGGGATGGTTTTGGATGGAATTGTTGGCGCCTACTTCGTATCAGTCACGTCTTTTCCAGTGTTGCTTGGATTGATAATCAGTTCACCGCCATGCAGTGTTCTTTCCGCAGAACCAGATCCATACCACCCATCCAGAAAGAGTGCCAAGGCTGCAACCTCGGAATGCGGTTGATTGCCCACTGCGAGGTTGTATTGTGAAACTTGGAAAATCTCAGAAGGCACCTTTGCACCGCCAACGATCACGACAAGAGGACGGTCGCGTCGAATTGTAGGTGTCACGCTTCGGTAGGAGGCACCATACATGGTTAGGTGAACGGCAATGCCGGGTGGGTTTCCATCAACACCATCTTTGACAAATTTTCGAAGCCATGCCATTGGACTCTTGATGTGTTCAACAATCATATCTCCTCCAAAGCGCTGATTAACTGAAGCGATGTTTTCAGGAAGACGTTCATCCTCATCTCCGGAAAAGAGGAAGCGATTGGCTCCGAGTGCTCTTGCTACCAACGCTAGATGGGTTGTAATTCTCGGATCTCGACCCAGCCGATAACCAAGTCGCAAGATGATGACATCATGCTCGGCCATATCCTTGCCTCAACGATGGTGTTCAAGAAGGAAACGGGTCCTACTCGCCAGAAATCGCATCGGACTCCTCGCTAGGAGGTGTAAGTACAATGTCTTCGTTTGCTTCGAGGAAGCGTCGCAACCACAAGAGAAGGTATGCATCAACGATGAGATGGCCACCATATACAGTACCTGCTCCAACCAGCGCCAAGCGTAGACTTCGCCAAAGGCCGGTGTTAACTTCCATCGAATCGGACATGAATGCTGTTACAACAGGTTCGCCGACGTACAGCAAGACCATGATGATCATCACTCCTGAAATCAGCGATGGTACGAGTGACCCCATCTCTCGACCGAAGTCTCCGAAAGCGGAATGAAGGAATGCAAGAGCCATGACGGCCAAAGCAACCTCATTGTAATCCAAGGCGAAGAATTTGGAAACGCCGATTGCAAGGTCGTCAGAAGACGAGTTGCTGATCAAGAGCCACCACAACAGGAACGAGACTGTGACAATTCCAGCACCAAGTTTTGCTCTGCTTGAAAGCATGTTGAAGATTGCAGGTTTGTCATAGAGATCGAGTCGCAGAGCAACACGCTCTGCGAGTTCAAGCGAAGTTTCACTCACCCCAAGTTCAGTCGTTGATGAACCAGAACCACTCATTGAATGGTTACCTTCTGTCTCCGACATGCAGGAGGCTTGGGCATGAGGCCTTATGAATCCATCCTTACTGGAACTGTCCATGGCTGGCGCCTTAGCACCTTTTTCTTTCCGCCGTGATAATCCAGGGCCAGGTCTCATGGGCATCCTCAACATCACGCCTGATTCATTTCATGGGCCCTCTCGCCAGCACAGCATCGAGGAAGGGTTGGAGAATGGTTTGGCCATGATTGCAGAAGGAGCAGGTATCATCGATATTGGTGGTGAAAGTACGCGTCCCGGATCTCAACCAGTGTCTATAGAACAAGAACTATCGAGAGTTCTTCCAATCATCAAGGCTCTGCGCAATGCACATCCTTCCATCCCTCTGTCCATCGATACGAGAAACCACGAAGTTGCTCGAGAAGCGTTGGATGCGGGTGCAACCATCATCAACGATGTCTCAGGATTGCGTTCACAAGGCATGATGGATTTGGTTTTGGATCGAAAGGTTCCTGTATGCATCATGCACATGCTCGGGGAACCAAAGACGATGCAGGCTAACCCATCGTACCGTGATGTTGTCAACGAAATTTCATCTGAACTTCTCACTACAGCCCAGCAACTCGTCGATGCGGGACATGAACCAAGTCGTATTTGTCTCGATCCAGGAATCGGTTTTGGAAAGACACTGGAACACAACATCGATTTACTCAAAGGTTGGAATTCTCTTCGAGGTGATCACAATTTCCCCATCTTATGGGGTGTTTCTCGGAAGTCGATGATTGGTCAATTGACAGGCCACTCTGCGACTGAAGATCGGTTGTTTGGAACGCTTGGTGTCGCTGCTTATGCCCATGATGTTGGAATCGATTGGTTGCGCGTGCATGATGTACAAGCCCATTCAGACCTACTGAAAGTACGACAAGCGTTGGACTAAGTGATACCGCCGCCGATAAATCCAGCCGCTGCGAACCATGCACCAAGCATGCTTCCAAGATTTGTGAGAGCAGTAACAAGAAGTACACGACCTGCTCTGTTGCTCCAAAACCCTCCAATTGATGTTCCTTTGAGAAATTGTTGCAAATCTTCCGTTGTCGGTTCTGAAATGCGCAATTGTACGTACCCAGCAAACCATCCTGCTGCAAGTGCTGGATTTAGTGATGTGATTGGACTTGCGAGGGCTGCTGTTAGAATGGCCAGAGGGTGGCCACGAGCAAGGATGCAACCAATCGCTGCGAAGATGGCGTTGAACAGAGTCCAAACTGTAAGCATCTTGACGTAATCAACCTCATTGTTGTTGAACAATGCAAATCCAACAAGACCCATGACGATTAACGGGATCGCAAATGGAAGCACTTTGCCGACGATTCCTTTCTTTGGTACTGTCGAAATCAATTCGAATTCTTCAGACGATAGTGGATTGTAGGGATTCAACGCACGTTCAATTCCTTTCAAATGGCCGGCTCCAACCACAACCAACATCTTCTCTTCGGTTTTTGATTGCATGATTTTCTCGGCAATGTATCGGTCCCGCTCATCGATCAAGGCTTCTCCAGCACCTTTTGAGAATTCTTTCAAGTCTTCCATCATGGTCGATAAGAGATCCGAATCAGTGAGCAACTCATCGAGGTCAAAGTCCTCTTCGAGTTCTTCATCATCTCCAAAGAGTGAGAAGAGCAATCGAAATCGCTCTCTCCACTTCATTTTCTTCCAAGCTCTTCGCATCGTGACTTGGATGTCTCTATCGACCAATGCAACTTCAATGCCTGCTGCTTTGGCAGTTTCAACAGCAGCCAACAATTCTGCACCAGGCTCCTGTCCCTCGTTCAGACCAAGACGGCGCTGTTCAGCACTCAGCATGGCTTGCATCAGAACCATTGGGGCTTTGCCTTCTTTGATGACTCTGCGTAGACCTTCTTTGTCGAGACGACGGCCTTCCACGAGTGCATCATGGCGAGTCTTGCACAACTCAACACCAACGATCTTTGGTTGATAGGTTTCGATTTGTTCCTTGACCGCTTCGACTGAGGCTGTCGCCACGTGAGCCGTACCCAGCAAACGGAGAGTGGGGGAGATATCGATGTATGGCGAGGAGGTGCTCATTCTTCAGCACCTCGCGAAAACATCTCCAACATGCGCTCAGTAAAGGCTGATAGTATCGTTTCTTGGGATTCCTCAGGCTCGTGTCCCACTTCAAATCCGAGATTCGAAAGAAGCACTTGACCACCAGCCATAACGCGATGCCCTCCTGCCTGTCCATCTGGGAATTCTTTCGAAAGTGCCAAACCAATGTGGAGATGTTCTCGACGGCTTCTTGCCGATAAGAGCATCTTCTTTCTCTGAATCCCGTAAACAATTACGAGATCTGTGTTTGATGTCGCAAAGAGAAAATCAGCGACCTGCGCAAGATCATCACGATGCACCAAGTTTTTGATTGGGGCAAGAACAAGAGCATCCTTTTGCACCATGGTTGCCAACGCTTCACGATACGATTCCAAGGTTTCAGGACTTCGTAGTGGAGCCTGTATGGACTGAAGCAGTTCATCATCGACCCATGTATTCAACCACATGAGTGCCCGAAGGTCAACCTGATTGAAGGATCGTGTGAATGAGAGTGTATCCGTTCGTAGACCAAACGAGAGTGCGGTAGCCAAGCGAGGCGTCATTTCCAAGCTCATATTCATGAGGAGGTTTGCGATCAATGACGAAGTTGCTGAGTATTCTGGGCGCAGGAATGCAACATCTGCAGATACTGCCTTATCCGACGTATGGTGATCGATGATGATGTGAGGCACGCAGTCCGGAGGAAGGACGTTGTTGGCTCCAGGCTGATGGAAATCGACTGTAATGATGCACTCTGCTTCATTGAGAACGTCTTCCAATTCCCAATCGAGAAGAATTCTTCTCAATGGTATCTCCAAGAGTCGAACCATTGCTTGATTTTGTTGATGTTCAATCATTCCACCATGGTAGATGGTTGGCTTATGGCCGAGGAAAGCGACCAATTCGTACATTGCTAATGCGGAAGATAACGCATCAGGGTCTGGATTATCATGACAAAAAATGGCTACATTGGATTGTTCTGGAAGGTGTCGTATGTACGATTCCAATACCGTCGCACCTGCGTGACGCTCCCAAGCACGAACCTTTTCTTTGTACGCAGCAGTTACGATGTCCTTTGCATCGATCTTATCGACGGAATCAAGACCTCCACCCACTGTCTTTTCACACAGAATTGGTGTATCTGGCCATCGTTCACGAAGTGTGGATAATGCTTGTTCATCCTCGAGAACATCGACATCGACCACGATGACTGCCGTTGGTTTTTGTCCACCATCAGGCAGCGCTGAAACTGGCATTGGTTGCGGCAATGGTAAGATTTCACAGTCACCGATTTCATCTTCAATTTGAAGCATTGAAGCAAGACCAATCAGTCGTGTCGGTCTTCGTTCAGAGCACCATCTCGCCAGTTGAACGGCGATATCGCTGTGACCAATCACCAAGAACATTGGATGCTCCTCGGT